>JACQVT010000694.1 GCA_016209665.1 Planctomycetota bacterium
ACAACGACAACGACAACGATTCCCCACCACCCGGCATCCCGCGATCACGCAGGTTTGGTTGCGGCCGGTCGGGCCGCGCTGTGGCCCTTCGTGTCTTTGTGCCTTCGTGGTAGAACTCGTCGTGTCAAGGGCCCTTGGAAGAGGTCATGACTTTCTGCGTTCCTACCTTGCAGCTACCATCGTGGCTTCCCGTCCGTTCACGCGCTCAACGCAGCCTTCTCCGCCGCAGGCGTATGGGGCGGGGACGTCTCGGACCCGTTCGCTCGGGCACCGCGGCCATCGTGGACGGCGGCGCACCCACGCTGAGGAGTTGGATGTCCTTCAGCACCTCGGTCATGGAAGGGTAACGCTCGTCGCGGTTCTTCGCCATCATCCGCTCGATCACCGAGGCGGTAGCCCGGGACACGAGCGGGTTGCGCCGGTCGGGCGGTTCCAGCGACTCGGTCAGGTGCTTCATCAACACGATCGTCCGATTCTCCCCCTTGAACGGAATCGACCCCGTGACCATGTGGTACCAGGTCGCTCCCAGGCCGTACACGTCCGCTCGATGGTCCACGTCCGGCTTCCCCGACGCCTGCTCCGGGGACATGTAGTCCGGGGTGCCGATCAAGTCCCCGACCCGGGAGTGCTCCGTGTCCTCGGACACGACCTTGACCAGCCCCAGGTCGCAGAGCTTGGCCACGCCGTCCTTGGTCAGGATGATGTTGTCGGGCTTCACGTCGCGATGGATGATCATCTGCCGATGCGCGTGCTCGAGCGCGCTGGTGGCTTCCGTGACGACCTTGAGGGCGCGGGACTCGCTCATCGCCCCACCGCGCCGGATCACGTCGCCGACCCGCTGGCCGTCGGCGTATTCCATGACGAAACACCAGCGCCCGCCGACCTCCCGCACGTCGATTCCCTGAATGATGTTCGGGTGGTTCACCTTGGCGGTCGCGCGTGCCTCGCGGGTGAATCGCTGAATGAACTCCTCGTTCTCGGAGTATTTCGGCACCATCACCTTGATCGCCACCACGCGGTCCATGCTCAGCTGCAGGGCCTTGTACACGATCCCCATGCCGCCCTTGCCGATCGCCTCGAGGATCTTGTAGCCCTCGATCTCCGGCGGCGGAACTTCCGACTTGATCGATGGCTTGCGGATGAGCATGGTATCGCCCACGGCCTTGGACCGGAGCTTCTCCCGCAATTCTTCGATCGGCTGGGCGACCGCAGGCGCGGCCGGGGGGGCCGCCGGCGAAGGGGGCTGCAACTCCGCCACCTTGGCCAGCGGCAGCCAATCCGACATCCCCTTGCGCCAGACCAGCACGTCGGGTCCGAGCTTCCCCTCGGCCGCCAGCGCGAGCAGGCAGTCCTTCCCCACCGGGCCCATGACCTTGCGGTTCACCGCATAGTGCCACACCGGGTCCTCGTGGGCCGGAGCGTCGGGCGTGATCGCGCGCACCCCGCCCCCCTTGCCCACCATCACCACCGGCGTCTTGGCGGCGGCCGGCGCGGGCGCGACGGGCTTGGCGGGCGGAGCCGCAGGCTTGGTGCGAGTCGGCATCACCTCTCGTATTTCCCCCACCGGCTGGTACCCCGGGGCGGAGACGCCGGCGGGCTTCGCTTCAGGTTTGGCTGCGGGAGCGGGGGCCGCCGGGGTGGCAGGGGCAGGCGCGACCGGCGGTGCAGGCTTGGGCTGCGCCGGCCTCTCCCCGCCGAAGAGCGCCGACGCCTTGATCGAGGTGACCTCCTGCGGAGTGGACAGGAGCGCCCCGCAAGCGCAGGCGTACGTCTTCTCCGGCTCGACCGCAATCTCCAGCAGAGAGGCGCATTTGTCACAGTAGAGCACCCTCGTGCGCAGGTGCTCCAGGAGATCCAGCGTCTGCTTCATCGTCAGGTGTCCTGCCGCCACCAGCAGCTTCCCGAGACGCACCCGCTTCCCCTGTTGCGCCTGGCGTCCCTGCTCCGCCACGCACGCGTTCACCTGCTCGTTGGTGATCCGCCCACGCTGCACCGCAATCCGCCCGAACAAGTTGTCTTGCCGCAGGTCGAGGCGGTCCGGTTCGTCCGCGGTCGCCGGCTCCGTCTCCGCGAGCACCTGTTCGCCGCGGTCGACCAGGGCGAGCAGATCCTGCAAGTGGACCTCGTCGATATAGCCGCGCTCGATCATGATCAACTCGAGGGGGGCAGGGATCTTCTGGCAAGACTGAATCGTCAGGCACTCGTCCAGTTGCGCGGGGGTGATGAGCCCCTTCTTGACCGCCAGTCGGCCGAAAAGCGACTCCTGGGGAGTGCCCATGGGTACGTCCCGAACGGAATTCAGCGCAGCATTATAGCCCGCAAGGCAGGCTTTGCCACGGAAAACCGGCCGGGAGCCGGGAGATTCGGGGGGAATAGCCTCTCGCCGTCGGCTGTTGACTCGTGCTGGACAGGCGCTGAAGCTTCCGCTACGATCCGCCCTGAGTGGAAGTTCGTACCGGGAGCAAATCTGTGGAATCGCCGCGGCCCGACCCGACGCTGAGAGCAAGGTTCGAGGCCGAGGCCATGCAGCATATGGATGCGCTATACCGGACCGCACTCCGGTTGGCGCGAAACCCCAAGGACGCGGAGGACCTGGTCCAGGAGGCGTACTATCGGGCGTTCCGATCCTACCACCAGTTCCAGCCGGGCTCGAACTTCCGGGCA
>JACQVT010000695.1 GCA_016209665.1 Planctomycetota bacterium
CCCAGGCCTGGAACAAGATCGTCGACGAATTGACCAAGGCTGACCCGATGACGCCGGTCGGTTTCGGCAACGGCAGGGCCATGCGGGTGCCGGTGGAATTGGCGACGGTGCGGCCGGGCGTCGACCTGGTGCGGCAGCGCGACAACGCGCTGGGTCTGATCGCCAAGCTTGCGGGCGTGAGTTATCAGCCGGCGGTGGGGCGGCCGGCCACAGCGCCGTCGTTTGGGACCCTGTGCCTGGCCACGCCGGACGTGGGCTGCTCGGCGGAGATCGCATGGACGGATCGCGACCCAACGTTAAGGCGGTTCGCCGATCACGGAACGATGACGGTTGGGGGCGCGGATGAGCACACGCCGCGCATGGACGCAACGCCGACGAGCCCGGCGGGCCAGACGTGGAACGCGGCCATTTGTCGGCAAATCGCACTGGATGCCGAGCAGAGCGGCGAGGCCACGTTCATCGTCGCCTGGCACTTCCCCAACCAGTACTACCCGCAGCAGAACTACCGGCCGGCGGGCAACACGGCAGCCCTGGTCGGCAACATGTACGCCAACTGGTTTCCCGATGCGATGGGCGTCGTGCGGCAGGTGATGGTGGATCTCGACCGGCTTCGGCGGCAGACCTACGCGTTCCGTGACAGCCTGTTCAACACGACGCTGCCGCAATACTTCGTGGACGCGATGGCGGCCAACGTCTCGATCATCCGCTCGCCGACGTGCTTCTGGATCAAGGACGGCACGTTCTACGGCTTTGAGGGCTGCAACCCGAAGGGCGGCGGCTGCTGCCCGATGAACTGCAACCACGTCTGGAACTACGAACAGACGCTGGCCAAGCTGTGGCCCGCCCTCGAACGAAACATGCGGGTCACCGAGTTGAAGCATCACCAGATGGACGACGGCGGCCTGCATCACCGCGTCTCGGTGCCGCGGGACAACCCGCACAAGGGGGCGATCGCCGTGGCCGACGGCCAGTGCGGGGCCGTCCTCAAAGCGTATCGCGAGCACTTGCAGAGTGGCGACCGGCGGTTCCTCGACGATCACTGGCGATACATCCGCAAGGCGATGGACTACGCGATCGCCGCCTGGGACAAGGACGCCGACGGCGTGATGGATCAGCCGCAGTTCAACACCTACGACCGGGTGATCTTCGGGAAGAACACGTTCGTCAGTTCGCTGTACCTGGCGGCGCTGCGGGCGGCCGAGGAGATGGCCCGGCTCAGCCACGACGAGAACGCAGCCAAGCGCTACCGCGGCCTGTTCGAGAAGGGCCGCGACCAGATCGCCACCACGCTTTTCAACGGCGAGTACTACATCCAGATCACCGACAACCTCGTCGGCGGCTACGGCACGGGCTGCTTCTCGGATCAGGTCGTCGGGCAGTGGTGGGCGCGGATTCTCAACCTCGGCGACGTGCTGCCCGTCGAGCAGGTGCATAGCGCGCTTGCCGCGATCTTCAAGCACAACTGGCTGTGGACGCAGGAGGGCTTCGTCGGCACGCAGCGGTTCCAACAGTTCGCCGACGGCACCGACAAGAGCCTGCTCGTCTGCACGTGGCCGAGGGGCGGCCGGCCCGAGGATCCGATCCTCTATCGCGACGAGGCCTGGACGGGCCAGGAGTACCAGGTCGCCGCCCACAAGATCTACGAGGGCCAAGTGGACGAGGGCCTGACCATCGTCCGCGGTGCCCGCGAGCGCTACGACGGCCTGAAACGCAGCCCGTGGAACGAGATCGAGTGCGGCGACTACTACGCCCGGGCGATGAGCGCGTGGTCGCTGCTGCTGGCGGCCCAGGGGTACTTCCACGACGGGTCGGTCCGCAAGCTGTGGTTCAATCCGCGGCTGGCGGCGGACAACCACCGGTCGTTCTTCTCCACGTTCGACGGCTGGGGCACGTTCAGTCAGAAGCGCCACGAGCGAAAACAGCTCAACGTCCTGGCGGTGGCGGGCGGACGATGCGAGCTGAGCGAGCTGCGCCTGGGCCTGCCCGCCGAGGCCACCAGCGTCACCGGCACGGCGAAGATCGGCGATCGGCCGATCATGGCCACGGTGTCGTTCGAGGCCGCCAGTGCCCTGGTCAAGCTCGACGGCCCGATCAAGATCGCCGCCGGGGAAACGCTGGAGCTGGAATTGAGCTGGTAGCGTGTGATATCATATTGGATGGTGCTCGACTGGATGCCCGGGGAGAAGTGCAGGTGCGACATGAAAGGGCCTGAACAACGGTCGGATTCAGCGGAGCCCCGGACTCCCGGTGCCAGCGCTGTCTCTGCGTCATCGGCCGAATCGGCTGAAACCGGGAAGCCCCGAGCCGGCCCCACGGTCGCCGAGCTTGCGTCTCAGCAGCAGGTACTGCCCGTCCACGACCCCGATGATCTGGCCGGGGAATGGCCCGATGACGAGTCCCTCGACGAATTCCTGGAGTTCATCCGCCAGGGTCGCGAGTGATGGACCCAGTCGTGCTTGATACAGATGTGTTCTCGTTTTTCTTCAAGCGAGACTCGCGTCGAGATTTTTACGCAAACGATTTGCCTCTCGTCACGCACAATGGGAGCCACTTCGAGGACATTCCTGGGCTGGAGGTGATCTCATACCAGCCATAACGCGCGCCGGCGTCTGCGAACGCTGTGGGGCAGGACACCATGTAGGGCACGAAAGTCGCCGCGGCAACTGGTGACCTGCCCTTGCCGTCGGCCGCCACCAGGCCATGGAGCCCAGAGCGCCGCCGTCATGACGGCGTTTGACGCCGTGTCTCGACCGGGTATCCCATCGCGAGCCAGTCCCAAACGCCGTCCTCGAGTCGTGTGGCCCTCAGCCCGCGAGCCCTGAGGATATCAACCGCCTCCAAGGCCAGGACACAGTAAGGGCCGCGGCAATAGGCGACGATCTCCTGGTCCTTCGGCAGCTCGGCCAGACGTTTCTCCAGCTCCTTGAGGGGAACAGAGATCGCTCCGGGGATGTGCGCCGCCTCGTATTCCTCTGCGGGACGCACATCGATGACCACGACCGAGCCCTCCCGGACGCGACGCAGGAGCGTTTCGCGATCGACCTCTTCGAGGCTCGAC
>JACQVT010000708.1 GCA_016209665.1 Planctomycetota bacterium
CCTGGGTCGAGGACCGCGACCAGACGCCGCTGCCGCCGTTCCAGGACCGCTTCGACGTCCACCAGTTGTTCGCCGACGTGCGTCTGCTCGGACCGGACGTGCCGCTGACGGTGCGGTTCGGCCGACAGGAGCTGAGCTACGGGAAGCAGCGGCTGGTTTCGCCCCTGGATTGGGCCAACGTGAAGCGATCGTGGGACGCCCTCAAGATCTTCTGGTCGGACAAGAACTGGAACGTCGACGCGTGGTACGGCCGGCCGGTGGACATCCGCAACCTGCGGCGGGACACCTACGACGAGGACGTCCACTTCTACGGCCTGTATTCCACCTACAAGGGCATCAAGGACCAGGGCATCGACGCCTATTTCCTGGCCCTGGACAACACCGGCCAGTACACCAACGCCAACTTCACCACCGGCGACGTGGGCGATCTGTCGCTGTACACGCTGGGCACGCGTTTGTTCGGCAAGACGCCCGTCGGGCCGCACGCCTGGGACTACGACACGGAGTTTGCCGGCCAGTGGGGCAAGGCGGCGGGCGACACCGTGCAGGCCTGGATGTGGTCGGCGGACACGGGCTACACGCTGGCCGACTGGCCGCTCAAGCCGCGGGTCGGAATCGGCATCGACTATGCCAGCGGCGACGACGACCCGTTCGACGACATCCACGGCACGTTCAACCAGTTGTTTCCCCTGGGCCATGCGTTCTTCGGCTACCTCGACCAGGTCGGGCGACAGAACGTCTGGGCCCAGAACGTGAACCTGACCCTCAAGCCTCACGACGCCGTGACCACGCAACTCGCGTTTCACACGTTCTGGCTGGATAAGAACCAGGATGCGTTGTACAACGCGGCCGGCGTGCCGCTGCGGCGAAACGTGCACGGCGACGTGGGCGACCTCATCGGCAACGAACTGGACCTGACGATTGCCTGGCAGATCGACCCGCACGCCAGCGTGCTCTTCGGCTACTCGCATCTATGGGCGAGCAGCCATTTCTTCAACCGTCGCAATCAGCCGGACGAAGACCCGGACCTGTTCTATGTGCAGTACCAGTACAAGTTCTGACCGGGCGCCGAAGCGGCGTCGTTGGACCGGCGGGCTTGGGCCCCCGCGAGCGCGGACGCCACAGCGCGGGCTGCGCCCGGGACGTGCCGACGCGGGGACGCGGGGAACAGCAGTATCGGCGCCGAGAATCCGGCCGGCGGGCGAAGATTCTGAGGGATGGCTGTAGAAGGAGAGTATGACCGATGCGCTTTTCGACCCTTCGCAAGTGGTTGTACCTGATCGCCACGGGCACGTACCTGCTCCAGGCCACAGTCGGCTGCCCGAACGGCAACATGATCCGCGGCGTGGCCTCGACGAGCACGCAGTCGCTGATCAACGGCGTGATCGGGTTGTACGTCAAGGCGGCCGTCAATCAGTTCTTTCACGTTTGAACTGGTCCCGGAGCGGAGCGTCCGGCCGGACGCCCCGGCGGAAGCGGCTGCAACCGAGCGTGGCGACCGCTCCGCCGACGAGCGGAAGCCGGGTCGCGCGGGGTCCGATCCGTCGCCCGTCACCGCCGGAAAAGCGGCATGACGGCGACGGCCAACGCGGGACCCGATCGATTGGCTGTCGCGAAAGGCCTTGACTTGCGGCCCCAACTCGGTTAATGTGGATACTGGTTATCCTGGTTTGGGGATGCCATGCTGACGAAAACCACGATCACGGCCATCCGGGCCCTGATGTACATCGGGAGCGAGCCCAACCACGAGCCCCTGTCGATCCGCCGCGTCGCCGAGCGTCTGGGCGAATCGCCGACCTACCTGGCCAAGGTGGCCAGGCACCTCGTCAAGACGGGCATCCTCAAGGCCCACTGCGGCGTGGCGGGCGGCATCGTGCTGAATCGGCCGCCCAAGCAGATCACGCTGCGGTCGATCGTCGAAGCGTGTCAGGGGACGATCCTGGCCGACTTCTGCCAGGAAACCCGGACGCTGGAGGGCACGTGTGCGTTTCACGCGGCCGCCGCCGAACTGCATCGAGCCATCGTCGGGGTGCTGTCGCGATGGACGCTGGAGAAGTTCATCGAGCGGCCGGGGCCGTCCGGGCACCTGCAAAGAAGCGTGCTGTGCCTGGTCTGTCCGCGGTCGGCAGAGACAGCCGGCCCATCTCGCGTGAAGTCCTCACGACGACGGCCGGCCGTTCAAGAAACACCGGGTGGCCCGCACCTGCGACGCGTCAAGAGGTGAGTCATGGAGTGCCCTGTGCAGATGAAGGTCGAGCTGCCCGGCGAGGGATACCACCGGGGCCTGATCTCCTGCCAGGTGGCCTGCCCGGTCCACACCGACGCCCGGGGGTACGTGCGGGCGATTGCCGCCGGCGACTTCGAGCGGGCCTATCTGATTGCCCGCGGGCCGAACCCGTTCGCGTCGATTTGCGGCCGGGTGTGTGGCGCGCCGTGCGAGGCGGCCTGCCGGCGCGGCAAGGTCCCCCGGGTCGACGCCGACGGCCGCTTCGTGGCGAACGATCGACCGGTGTCGATTCGGGCCCTCAAGAGGTTCGTCTGTGAGAGGCACGGCCCGGAATCCCGGCCACGGGAGGAGGTGCTGACCGCCCTTCGCAGTCACCTCCCCGAGGTGGCCGCCGATGCGGAAGAGATGGCGGCCCTGCTTCGGGCCGGCATCTCCGGCGATCTGGTTTCGGCCGACGGTGAACGCGTGGCGATCATCGGGGCGGGCCCGGCCGGATTGTCGGCGGCTCACGATCTGGCCCTGCTTGGTTTTCGCCCCGTGGTGTTTGAG
>JACQVT010000673.1 GCA_016209665.1 Planctomycetota bacterium
ACATGACGCCGCTCACACGTTCATACATTCACAGTTTCATACGTTCACAGGCCGCGCTATCCCCGCCAAACACGCAGCATCCGAATCAGTTCCGTCGGCCAGTACAGCCAGGCCCCGATGGCCAACCCCACCACCGTCCCGACCGCCAGCACGATCTTAACCGCCACCACCGCCCGGTTCAGCCGCACGACCGCCGACGGGTCGACCGCGTACTGCGCCAGCAGCCTCATGCGGTTGGCGATGCTCGAATGCCGCCAACTGTGGGCTTCGATCGGGATGCCGTTGAGCACCGCGATCCGGTGCAGGGCCTCGCCGAAGGTGTGGGCCGCCGTCGCGCAGACCGCCGCGGCGTCGCGGACGGGCCGACCCGGGTTCGCCAAATCGGCCGCCAACGTCCCGTGCAGCAGGCACGGCCGATCGCACTCGCCGGCGACCGGCGTCACGCTGCGGGCCCCGAACAGATCCGCCTGCCACTCGAATCGCCGCGACACCGGCCCGAACGCGATCCCCCAGATGCCGATGATCAGCACCATCGCCAGCACCTGCAAGTAGTCTCGCAATTGGCTGCGGTCGCCCACCAGTTCCGGCCAGTAGAGGACCACCAGTTCGCTGACACCGCCGACGATCAGCATCGACAGCACCGCGAACAACAGGTAGAAGGTGATGTGATGATGCTTGACGTGGCCGGCCTCGTGGCCGAAGACGGCCTCGATCTTGCGGTCCTCCATCATCTCCAGCAGGCCGTCCGACAGCAGGATGTAGCGCACGGGCCGGATCAGCCCCATCACCGCCGCGTTGACCACCATGCCGTCGCTCTGCCAGATCAGGATGTCCCGGTAGGAAAGCCCGATCCGCCGACACATCGTGTCCAGCCGCTCCCGAAGGTCGCCCGCGGGCAGCGACCGCGTCTGCCAGATGAAGCGCAGGAACACCGGAGCGACCAGAAACACGAGCCCCGCGACCACGACCAGCACCGCCTGGTCCGCCCAGACGACGCCCGTGACCCGCCGCAGCCAGCCCCCGTAATGGTCCGAGCCGACCGCGTCGATGGCGACCACGATCGGCACCATCGGGGCCAGGATGATCAGCACGTGGTGGCGGAACATGAACGCCAGGTACGACCCCAGGCTCCACACCGGCCGACCCGGCTGCGACGACCACAGCCGATGCTCGAGCGACACCTGCCGCACGCCCCGATCCGCCGGGTACAGGACGATCCATCCGGCCAGTACCGAAAGGAGGAACGGCAGCAGCATGACCATCTCGTCGAGGCCCCAGATCCGGTGCATCCACGCGACCCCGCGAACGTAGCGCGACCAGTCGGTGAGGTACATGCCGACGATGAAACTGTTGATCAGGAAGAACCGCAGGACGAGCGTCCATCGGCCTAGCCGCCGCTGCGCGCCGGGCAGCCAGGCGGGATCGCGCTCCAGCTTGCGCTTCACGGAAGCGCTGCCGGCAAGCCCGATCAAGCCCGCCCCCATAACCTGTCCGACCACGATGATCCCCGTCCACCACGGCGAGTGAAGGGTCTGCCACGGCGGGCCGTCCAGCGGCACGCTCAACACGATCGCAAACGCGGCAAAAACGATGAATTGCATCCGGCCGACCTAAGGAAACGGAGAACGCGGAATGTTGAATGCAGAATCAGGCATTGCCATGTCTCCATTCTCCACTCTCAATTCTCCATTCCGCATTCCACGCTCTCCAGCCTGTCTCCCGGCCTCACGTGCCGGCCGCTCACGAACTCCTGCCAACTCATCTCGCGGCTGCCCGCGGGTCGGACGCTGTGGATCTCCAGCGTGCCTTGGCCCGTCGCCACGGTCATCACCGGCGTAATGGTGCCCGGAGGATCGGGCACGGTGATCGGCACCGCCGTCGCCGCGGCCAGGATCAACTCGACCGCCTTGCCGTTCTCGGCGGGCACGAACCGGCACCGGGCCCCCGGCCACGGGTGCATCGCCCGCACCCGCAAGGCCAACTGCTCCGCCGGCTCACCGAACCGCAAGTGACCATCCGACTTCTTGAACTTGCGGGCGTGGCTGGCCTGCAACTCGTCCTGGGGCTCACCGCCATAACCCGGATCGCGTTCGAGCAGGTCCAGCGCCGCCCCGAGTGCGTCGCAGGCGATCCCCGCCAGCCGATCGTGCAGCTCGCCGGCCGTCTCCATCGGTCCGATCGCCGTCTCGCGCTTCAGCAGGATGGGCCCGGCATCCATGCGGTCCACCAGCCGCAACACGGTCACGCCGGTCCGCTTCTCGCCGGCCAGGATCGCGCCGGCGATGGGCGATGCCCCCCGGAACTTCGGCAGCAGCGACGCGTGCAGGTTGATACACCCCAGCGGGAACGCCCGCCGCAGGGGCTCCAGCAGCTTCTGCCCGAAGGCCGCCACCACACCAAGTCCCGCGTTCAGCGACCTGATCCGCTCGACGACCTCCGGCGCGTTCACATGCTCACACCGCAGGACGGTCAGCCCCTCGGCCACCGCCCGCTGGGCAACCGGGGTGGAATGCAGGGTCTTGCCGCGCCCCGCCGGCCGGTCCGGCTGCGTCACCACCAACGGGACCTCGTGCCGGCTGTTCACCAGCCACCGCAGCGCCGGTGCCGCGAAGTCCCCCGACCCGAAATAGACCACCCGCATTCAAGCCTCCCTCGACGTTCCCGCCAGTCCGTGATGATACGCCCGCCGTGGCCGGCGAGCAAAACCTTGCCCTTCGGCCCTTTACCAACCCGTGCGCGCCAGGCTACCATTTGGAATCGGACCGTCCACCATAGGGAGCATCCGGTGTCCGACGTGAGCGCCCACAAACAGATGGCCCTGGACTTCCTGGCCGGCGAACTGGGCCGGGATGCGCCGCGGGACCTCACGGCGGCCGCCACCTTCGACGAACATCCGCTCGAGAAGGAAGGCTGCGTCACGGTCTTTGCGTTCGACGCGTCGATCGGCGGGAATCCCGTCGAGCCGTTCTACGTCGTCGCCGGCGAGACCTCGACCAACTACTACCCGCAGTGGGGCCTGGACCCCGAACAGATTTACGACGTGCACCTGGGCACGCGGTTCATGCTCGTGGTCGAGGTGCAACAATTGCCGCTGGCCGAGTTGCCCCCCACGCTGGAGTCCGATGCCCGCGATCGGTTGGCCGGCGTCGTACCCGGCGCGCCCGTCGCCGAGTTCCGCCCCGTGGCCGCCTTTGTCGCCGAGGGCCACAAGCACGCCGTCTGTCGGGCCCGGATTGCCGACGAGGAGGTCCACGTCCTCGCCGGCGACCTGCCCCTGGGCATCTATCGCCTGATAAACCTGCCGCCCCACGTCGTCTACAGACTCCACCTGGGCAACATCATCCGCATGGAACGCGACGACGGCACGGAGGAATGAATCCCTCGTGGTCGCGAAGCGGGAACGCAGAACGGATCGTTTGACCCGGTGCGATTACACCAGCACGAAGCGCAAGTGAGTGCCCTCACACCAGCACGAAGCGCAAGCGAGTGCCCTCACACCAGCACGGAGCGCAAGCGAGTGCCCTCACGCCAGCACGGAGCGCAAGCGAGTGCCCTCACACCAGCACGGAGCGCAAGCGAGTGCCCTCACACCAGCACGGAGCGCAAGCGAGTGCCC
>JACQVT010000683.1 GCA_016209665.1 Planctomycetota bacterium
AACTCATAGTGGTCCCCGACCTGCTTCTCCCACGGGTGCTGGTTGGGCAACCACGTGGCACACGAGGCGTGCACGGCGTAGACTTTCCCGCCCCGGCTTACCTTCTCGGCCGTGTATTGGAATGAGGGAGTCACGAGCGGAGTCACGCTGGGGAATGCACGGCCGGGCCGGGCGCGCTCACGCCGGATGAGGTCGTCAATCTCTGCCAATGTCAGCACGGTCAGGCATTCGACAAAATAGGCGGCCCCCGCATCGAGTGCTCCGATGCAGAAACGGTGGTGAAGATGGGGAGGCACCGAGATCATCACCGCTCGCGGCTGGAGTTTCATGGCCGAGTCGAATTGGGCCAGGGTTTCGATCCCGAACTTCTCGGCCACTTCGCCCCGGCGGTCCTCACGAGCATCAACGCCGATGATTCGCCCCGCATTCAGGGCCTTCAGGTCGCGCACGCGTCGCTTGCCCATCGACCCTAATCCCACGACGATAAACGTATCACTCACAGGTGTCCTCCTTCCAACTCACTGCCAAGCCGTGAAGCCACCATCCACGACGAGGTCATGCCCGGTCACGTAATCCGAAGCAGAGGAGGCCAGGAACAGCACTGCACCTTTCAGGTCGATGCCGTCGCGACCCATCCGGCCCAGCGGCGTTCGATCGCAGTAGTCACGTACGAATGTCTCGGGCAGATCGCGGTTGAAGCCGCCTGGCGAGATCGAGTTCACGCACACACCGTGTGGTCCCAGCAGGGCAGCCAGATCGCGGGTCATCCCAATCACGCCCGCCTTGGCGGCGGCGTAGTCTACAGGCTGGCTCGCCATCCCGCTGCGGGCGTACATCCGCCGGTCGCGGCCAAGGATGCCGGCGATCGAGGCGATGTTGATGATCTTCCCGCGTCCCTGCTCGCGCATGATGCGGCCGACCTCGCGGCAACAGTAAAGCGTGCCGTTGAGGTTGACGGCGATCAGCCGGTCGATGGCCTGCGTTTCTCGTTCAAACAAATGACACTGTCCCTTGATCGATCCGCCGCCCGCGTTGTTCACGAGGATGTCGATGCGCTGTTTCCAGTCGTGTACGCGACGCACGACGTCGGCGACCTGTGTTGCGTCGGCCACATCCATTGCGAACGGCAGCACATCCACCTCGTACCGCGAACGCAGCTCATCGGCCGACCGCCTCGCCCGCTCCTCGTCGCGAGAGGTGATCGCCAAGTGGCAGCCGGCGGCGCCCAGAACGCAGGCTATGTCGAACCCGAAGTGGATCGCGCCGCCCGTGATCAGGGCGACTTGGCCCCTCATATCGAAGATGGATTCCAGTTCGGGGTGCATCTTCAGCCTCTCCGTGGCCCCGTGCAGCCTCATGCCCGTGCGTGCTGCAACATCTGCTCGAGAACCTGCCAGCCATACAGTTGCATTCGCGGCAGGTGGAACGGCCCCTTCCACATGTTACCCTTCACCGTGCTCGAAACGCTGCCATCCCGCCGCAGGTAGCCATACCATTCGCCGTTCTTGCGATCCGGGAAGTGCGCGAATGACCACTCGTGGAGCCGCTCGTACCAAGTTGCCCACCTCGGCTCGCCGGTCAGATGCACGGCGAGCAGGCACGCGTACAGCGCCTCGTTGTGTGGCCACCAGAGCTTCAACTCGTGCTCGTAGGGTTCGGCCTGTTTGCCGTCGCAATCCACGAAATAGAGGATCCCGCCGTGCTGAGTATCCCAGCCGATATCGAGCGACCACTCCAGAATCTGGCAGGCCCGCTCGACGATCTTGCGATCGTTGCGGTGGCGGCCTTCCTCCATGATGAACCAGCTCGTCTCGATGGCGTGCCCGGGGTTGATGGTGCGACCTTCGGGGGTATCGAGAATGCTGCCGTCGGCGAGGACGGTCTCGAGCAGGCACTTCTTCTCGGGCTTGACGAAATCACGAAAGACCTCGTCCATCGAGCGCGTGATCGTGTCGTCGTAGAGCGTGGCATCGCCGGGATCGGCCTTGCGGATGACCTGCGAGGTGGCAAGCAGGATCATGGGCATGGCATGGCCCTTGAGCTGGCGCGTCTGGGGCAGGACCTTGGGCGGCAAAAGGCCGGGCGTGCGGTAATACATGAGCAGCAAGCGGTACAGGCGGCGGGCCCGCTCCATCATTTCTTCCGACCCGGTCGCCCGCGCATACTCGGCCAGGGCGATCGTGCCGAAGGTCTCGCTGAACAGGTATCGCCGCTTTCGCAGAGGCCGGCCGTCCCGGGTCAGGCTGAAGAACATGCGTCCATCGGAATCGAAGGCATGATTCAGCATAAAATCGATGCCGTGCCGCGCCACCTCCAACCCCTCCGGCCGCTGCTCAACCTCATTGTAGAGCCGGCTCCACATCCAGATCACCCGCCCGAGCACCCAGACCGGCTTGTCCGTGCTCAGCAGGGTACCGTCGGCATCGCGGAAGGTGAGATAGCCACCACACTCGTGATCGAGTAACCGGCTCTGCCACCAGGGGACGGTGTCGTTGAGCAGGCCGTCACGGTACAAGTCGCGCAGCTCGCGGATGCGCACGGGGGTCATGGGTGAAGTGGCGGAAGGCTCAAAAGCCGTTCGGGGCTTGGACATGTGACGGTCCTCGGCGAAACGGAACCTGCGGGTTCAGGACGAAACCCCCGAGGGGTTTCGTCACGTGTACGTGTGTTTGGCTGGCGGCCCTGCGCCGAACGGGTCGCCGGGAAGACGAGACGTCAGCCTCCCTGGTCACAAGTTGAACTGGCCGGAATCCCCGGCCCCGACAGGCACTGCTCGAAAACCTCCAAGTCAACCGCGTCCACATCCTCGTCGCGATCAAAATCCATGCAGAAACATGTGAGAGGGTCAAAAACATGGCCTGGGTCGAGCCCGCCGGTGATGCATGCCTGAAAGGCACCGAAGTCTTCGAGGTCGACATCCTCGTCGCCGTCAAAGTCGGGGGCAGGACTGTTGCAGCGCGATCCCGAGCCCACCGGCCATGCGGTCGCGTATCCGAACTGCAGGAAGGATCGCTCAAGAAACCGGGTGATCCCGAAGACGTTGATGATCAGATCGGCATCATCGTCGTGGTTCCAATCACCCACGTAGGTCTGGGGCCAAGCGAGGTTGTACGCGGGGTGGTCCAGAAGCGTGGCCGGGTGGAACTGGGCGGTGCCGTTGATGGCCTTGTTCACAATCTGGTACATCTGCCCGCTCGCGTAGGACGCGAGTATGTCGTCCCAGCCGTCACCGTTGAAGTCGAGCGTCTGGACGGTGAGACGGATCTGCTGCAGCCGCCCGATCGGTTGGCGGGGCTGGAACAGCAGACTGCCCGGCACGTGCAGGAAGAGGTGAATGTATCCCTGGGTGTTGGCGACGACGATGTCGGGCCAGGAGTCGTGGTTGAAGTCACCGGTGCAGATCTGGGTCCGGGCTCCCTGCAAGGCGTCGAAGGGATCGATGGGTTCGACCAGGGGCGCTTCGACATAGCCGCCGCCAGTGGTGGGGGGCTGGAGGCCGGTGGGATCGATCTGTGGTCCCCCCGTGCCGATATCGCGGTGGAACCAGACTCGGCCGCCGTGATCGCCCGAGAGGATGTCTTTGCGCCCATCATTGTCGAGATCGGCGAGATAGCGGAACTCGTAAACGTCCCCACTGGGCGTCGGATGCGAGATCTGGCTTGCCCCCGGCAGGATTATAGTGCCGCCGCCGAAGAAGCCGGGCATACCCTGGCCGGTGTTGAGGTCGACCGAATTGCCGTAAAAGGCGTCGGGCCAGCCGTCACCATTGTAGTCGAGCAGTTGCTGGAAGCCTAGCGGCGCGTTGCCCCATGCCCGCGGCACGGGTTCGGTGGCCAGGAACAGCGGTGCGGTGGAAGTGCCGATGTTCGGCACGAAGAACAGTTGCGTCCGCACGCTCATGACGATGTCCAGCAGCCCGTCGCCGTTGTAGTCGATGGCCCGCGGAGTCGCCAGGATGCGGCTTCCGAAGCTGCCGACGGAGGGGAACGGATACTGTTTGGCCAGTACGGGGGCGGTGCGGGTGCCGATGTTCCGGAAGTACCACAGGACCTTGTTGGGATCGGCGGCGTCACTGCAGCCCGACACCGAGGTGTTCTGCTGCATGGCTCCGCTGATCAGGTCGAGGTCCCCGTCGCCGTCGAAGTCCGCCACGGTGGGAGCGGCGCACCAGGTCACGTCGAGGGGGGCTCCGTCGGCCTGCAGGGCACCGACAAACGTCAATTGGGGAGTCACGTTGGGCGAAGCCGCGACGTTGCGATAGTACCAGATGTAGCCGGTGGCAAATCCGCCGGCCAGCAGGTCGAGATCGCCGTCGCCGTCCCAGTCGACGACTTCGAGCCCGGGGTAGTAGTCGTAGACGAAGATGCTGTTGGTCGGATCGCACTCAATGGGGGAGCGGGGAATACGGAGAGGCGCCCCGTCCGCCTGCAGCAGGCCCTCGCGGTGAAAGGTGGGTGATTGGGCGGTGCCAGTATTGCGGAAAAACAGGACCGATTCTTTTTCCGTCCCGACGAGGATGTCGAGGTCTCCGTCGCGGTCCCAGTCCACCACCCGCGGCGCGGCGGACCAGCCGGCATCCATCGGCTCGCCATCGGCAAACAGGATCTGCGGCGGCCCGAACACCGGCTGGCTGGATCGCCCGATGTTTCGATAGAACGTGATCACGCCGGCCCCGTCCCCGCACACCATATCGATCAGCCCATCGCCATCCAGGTCGCCCAGATCGATGCGACTGTGGTCGATACTGAGGAACTGGTCGGAGGTCTGGGTACAGCGATGCGAACCATCGCCCACGAAACCGGCGGGCGGCTCGGTAACGGGATCAGCGGCGCTGCGATCGTCGAAATACATTGCGTAATACGACGGCTGCTGGCCGTCCTGGGTGTGGGCCCACACCAGCTTGCCCGCGAGGCCACGCCCCAATGCATTGTAATAGCGCCCGCCGCCGGCCAGGTACTCGTTGGGCAGACTGGTGCCGTTCGTGCTGTGGGCGTAACCGAATTTGTACGGGTAGCTCCAGGGGATGTCGCTATCGTAAAACCGCAGCGGTCGATCGCCCACCGTGGTGGCGTAGATGTTCAAAGGATACGCCATAGGTTCGCCGGTGGCCGGATCGAAGCGGACGACCTGCAGGCTGGACAGGTCGCATTCCTTTCCCACCGGCAGGTACTGGCTGAAATCGATGTCCCGGGACGCCACCAACTCGTCGCTGGGTCGGGTGATGGCCATGGGATCGACCTGGGTGAGCACGCGATAGAGGCGTGTGCTCGACCACCTGGGCGGTACGCCCCCGTATGGACCCGCTGCTTGAGGGGGAACTGTCGCTCCGGCATGCACTCGCAAGTAGTCGATCTCAACTTGAGCATTGCCGGGAAACAACTGTACCTGACCGAAATGAACTCGACCGGGATTGTAGGTGGAGTAGGTGTCGCCAGTCCCCACCAGGATGGGTGTCGTATTGTTGTCGAGATAAACGGTTATCTGATTGCTGTTGGATGCCTGGGTTAATCGGTAGACATGTTGACGATCCGTGGTGTTGAAACCATGCGCGGCGAATGGCGCGGCGGTGTTGACCGCTGGTCCGGCTTCGACCTTGGCGGTCGACCACCACACGCCCGTGCCGCCGCCGCTGTCGATCCACGTCAAGCCGAACGCGCGGTCCGCTTGGCCAGCCATGACCCGCACCGAAATCTCGATGGTCACGCCGGTAGAATCATCTGACCCGTCGATTGGAATGATCTGGCCCGACCCGTTCCAGTTCAAAGTGTTGTAATTCCCATTGATGATGAACAGTCCGCCGCTATTGCTCTGGCCGCCTCCCCGAGGATCGGCGAACGGCGGATTGGGCGGTGGTCCGGCGGCATTCCAATCCAGGCCCCAGAATTCCGCTCGGGCCGCGGGAGCCATCGGCAGCAGGCAAAGCATCGCGAGGCAAACGGAACTTCTCATCGGCGCTTCTCCGCCACGATGGCCATGCCGGTTTGTCTTTCCTCGCGTGCCACCAGTTTGTTTGTGTACTCCCAGCCGGCAAGCCGTCGTTCTATGTCCTCGCGAACGGAAGGACTCAAATTCGGCACCATGGGGTGCCGCGTTGGGCCGACCTTCAGCCCGCAGATGTTGGCGATCTCCTTGAGGCCGGCCCGGCCGTAGAG
>JACQVT010000684.1 GCA_016209665.1 Planctomycetota bacterium
CCCCGGTACTGGATGAGGCTGAGGACGACGACGCCCGCGAGCGTCGCCAGGGCGAGGCAGCCCGAGACCAGCATGGCCCGGCGGATCCGTTGGAAGACGCGATCGTGGCTGTCGGTGATCTCATGGGCCGTCTGGTCTGACAGGCCGTGCAGGTCATCGAGCACGGACTGGATGCGGGCCTGCATGTCCGCCCGAATGGCGGGGGGGATCGGGTCGTTGGGTCCGGCCTCAGCCCGGCCGTCGTCCCGCGGGCGGCGCAGGGCAGCTTGCGCCTCGACGAGGATGCCCGCGATCACGCCGCGGCTGTGATTGGCGATGGTCAGCTCGGTACGCTCGTGCTCCGGGGCCTCGGGGGGCTGCGTGACCTGGTAGTCGAGGAAGCGATGGATCTCGCGCTGGGCGGCCGTCAGTTCCTCCACCAGTTCCGGGTAGCCTGATGATGGGGTGTGGAGCACCGCCCTGGCGGCCTCGACGTACATGGCGGTCGCGTCGACCATCCGCAATTCGAGGTATTCGTCGTACGCGAGATGGACGGCCAGACGGATGCCGCGCATGGCCCCCAGCGGCGTGAGGGCAACGAGCAGGAGCCCCGTCGTCAGGGCGGCGATCGTCCAGGTCAACCGGCGAGCGAGACTCATGCTCCAATGATAAACCGCGCGCCCGCCGCCGGACAGCGTGCAAAGTTTGCACAAAACGCGACCGACCCGGCGAGGGGGCATAAAATATCCCATTACCTGACAGCCAACGGCGCGGGAGGTTGGGGTGCCGCAAGTTGCAGTTCGCCAAGTCGTTACGGCATCATTGCGGGCTGTAGGGACGTGGGCGCTGCTGGCGGCGGCGTGCAGCGGACCGCAGCCCCTGCCTATCGCCGTCCACCCCCACGACCGGCAACACTACGCCGATTCGCTGAGACGGTATGGGGGTTCGCCCCGGCAGGCGTTTTTTGCCGCCCGGGCCGCCCAGACCGGCCAAACCATCCAGGACCTCGAGGCGGCGGACGCCCGGATCAGTGGCGACCGCAACCCGTTCAAGGCGAATGCCGACCCAGCCGCCGTCAGCCAGGGGGCGGTGCTGTTTCAGGCATTGTGTGTGCGGTGTCACGGGGCCGACGCGCGAGGGGCAGGCCCCGACGTGTTGCCCGACCATCCCTGCAAGGACTTCCATGCGTTCGACAAGCGCTTTGCGGTGACGTTGCACGGGGGGGCGCCGCGGGCGTGGTTCCACAAGATCAGCGAGGGCTCCGGTCCGACCGTGCAGTACCGCCCGTCGAGAGCCTCTGGGTCGAACGACGACGGAGCCAGCACGGCGATGCCGGCGTTCAAGGACTCACTCGCGCGGGAGCAGGTCTGGCTGGTCGTCACCTACTTGCAGAGCCTGGATGCATACGCGCGGCCGATGGACGGTAAGTGAAGATGTCCCGCCAACACGGAAATCCGAACCGGCAAGATGCCGGTCCCACACGGCAAGATGTCGGTCCCACACGGGGGGACATTGGTGTGATCCTGATCACGGGGGCGACCGGGTTCATCGGGCATTACCTGCTGGCCCGGTTGCTGCGGGCGGGGTATGCCTGCGCCGTGCTGGTCCGGCCGCCGCAGAGCGAGTCGATGGGACGACTGGCGGGTCTGCTGGCGGGTGTCGGCCTGGACGCCGCCGAGTTCATCAGGGCGGAGCGCCTGGTGCCGTTGGAGGGCGATCTGGACGACTGCTGGCCCTTGACACGCGACGCGACTGTGTCGCCCTTGGACGCCTCGCGTCCGTCGCGCGTCAAGGGCTGGCCGTCGGCCCGCGAGTTGCGGGTCGCGACGATCGTGCATTCGGCGGCCTCGACGCGGTTTGCATCCGGGTCGGATGGTGAGCCCGAGCGGACGAACGTCCGGGGTACGCGGCGGCTGCTCGACTGGGCGGACGCCGCCGGCGTGCGGCGGTTCCACCTGGTCAGCTCGGCCTATGTGTGCGGGCGATCGGCCGGACCGGTGGCGGAACGGTTTGAGTTTGATCCGGCGGCTTTTCACAACGACTACGAACGCGCCAAGTGGCGGGCTGAACAACTGTGCGTCGAATGGGCCGGGCAGGGTCGGGCGGATGACTGCCAATCCCAAAACCCTGAAAACGGACCGGCTGGAAGGCGGTCCCACACAGAGGGAAGCCGGTCCCACACGGGGTTCGGGAGGGGTTCCAGGTCGCTGACCATCCATCGGCCCTCGGTGGTGGTGGGGGAGTTTGGCTCGGGCCGGTCGGTCAAGTTCGCGGGTTTCTATCTAATGGCACGGGCCACCGAGCTGTTGGACCGGGCGTTCGCGTCCGCGTGCGATGCCGACCGACAGGCGGTGCCGCTTCGCATCGGGGCGCGGCCGGCGGACCGGCAGAACATCGTGCCCGTGGATTACGTGGCCGACTGCATGGCGGCGATTGTGGGCGATCCCGGCCGGGACGGGCGGGTCTACCAC
>JACQVT010000660.1 GCA_016209665.1 Planctomycetota bacterium
ACAGGAAACGCTCGGTGGTCGTGGTCTTACCCGCGTCGATGTGGGCGGCAATCCCGATGTTCCGCACTCGTCGTAGATCAACCGGCACCTCAACACTCCTTCGATCCTGAGTCGCACGAAAAAGGCCTCTCACACACTCTCTCAATTCCGCGCGGGCACCTCTGTTCGCGCCGGGGCCCGCGTTTCCTTCTCCGGCGCCTCCACCGCCTGCGGCCGCGACCGCAGGACGATCAGGCCGCCCGGCAGCGACCAGACCAACTGGGTGAATCGGCTGAACAGCGACAGCGACAGCGCTGCCTCCAGCGTGCCCAGCCCCGCCGCGCTGGAGAACAACTGCTGGAACCCGCCCTCCATCACCCCCAGCGGCAGGGCGCCGGCCAGATAACAGATCGGGGTGTAGGCCAGGTACACCGAGAACGACGACATCGGATGCGCCGCATCCACCATGCCCAGCGCCCAGCCCCCGAGGAACAGCGCGGCGACGCAGTTGACCTGCAAGACGTTGGTGATCACCAGGCAGGCCAGGATGCGGCGGGGGTGCTGCCGGAACTCGAGCACCGCCCGGTCGATCCGTTCCAGGTGCTGCCCCAGCGGCAACCGGGCGAACAGCCGGTCGATCCGCAGGACCCGCCGCGTCCAGCTCGAAAAATATACCAGCCCCCCGACCAGCGTCAGCACCACCAGCACGCCGATCCCTCGTCCCCACGTGCGGAACGCCGGGTTGTGCCAGTCGGCCAGCACCATGACCCCCGACATCAGCACCAGCCCGAGCATGCCGATCAGGCGGTCGAAGAACACCACCGTCACCGCCTCGTGCTTGTTCGGCGTGTCGCGGGCCACGTAGTACGCCTTCACGGAGTCGCCGCCCGTGGTCCCCACCGGCAGGGTGTTGATCACGAAATTGCCGGCGAACGTGACCTTGATCGCCTGCCACGTCGAGAGCCGCACGTCGTGCACGTCCAGCAGCCACTTCAGCCGCACCGCGATCAGCACCGGCGCCGGCCCGAACGCCAGTACGCTCAGGAACAACAGGCCCCGGTCCGCCTCGCTCCAGACGTCCCGCAGCCGGCCCCAGTCGGTGTTCCAGACGATCCACGAGATGGCGACCACGCACACCGCGTATCGCACCAAGGCGCCCGCACGTCGCCGCCAGAACCCGCTCATCACGCCCCTCGATCCCAGGCCATCGCTGGTGCCGCCAGTCGCTCGATCAGTAAGCCCGCGTCAGACGCGAGCCCGGGTAATAATGCCCCAAAATGGACACCGCCGTCTCGCCCGCCTGGGCCATGGCCTCGGCGCCGTACTGGCACATCCCCTTGCCGTGGCCCATCCCGCGGCCTCCCGTGAACACGATGCTCTCGGGCTCGACGATAACTGTGAATCGGCAGTACGGGCACGCCACCCCACCCGCCAGCGGGGGGATGGGAACGTTCTCTCCGAGGTTGAGCGCCGCCGCCGTCGTCCCACCGCACCGCGAGCTGTAGTACGCGCAGAAGATCTTCTCGCCCGCCGGGCCGGCCCACGTGCACACGATGCCGCGCGTCTCCCGGACGGCCGGGGCCGCCTGGGGAACCAGCCGCTCCCGTTCGATCCCCCGGTAGACCTGCGACCTCTCCGTGGCCCAGACGTCCCAATCCCGCCGCAGACCGGTGGTCTGGCAGGCATACCAGGTATACGTCCGAGCGGCGATGGCCTGGGCCCGAAACGCCTCGCGGTGGAAGTTCGCGGGCAACTCCGCGGCCACCACCCCCACGAGGTAGTCTTCCACGTCCACAAGATCGATGACCGCCCCTCCCTCGGGCCGCCGACAGAACCGGATGGCCCCCCGAAACTCCTTCCACTCGTCGACCAGCTTCACCCGGATCGGCAAGCCGCCGGCGGGAACCAAGTCCACGACGGGCCGGTCAATCTGGTAATCGATCTCGGCAAAGTCGATGTCCGCCGGCCCGAAGGTGACGGTGAGTCCACCGGCCGGCTGACCCTTGACGCGCGACGCGACTCCGTCGCCCCTGGACGCCTCGCGTCCGTTGCGTGTCAAGGGCTCACCGGCCGCACTCGCCGGCGCCGAGGCGGGCTGGCTCTCCCCACACCCGGACAAGGCGAGACCCAACACGAATAGTCCCAAGACCATGAGTGCATTCGCGGGAACGACGCGGCGGTGATCTAGGCCCAGGGGCCCGCTCAGTCCGTCCTCCGAAGCGACAGACCGAACTCCGCCAGCTTCGCCTTGATCTCGTTGAGCGAAGTCTGTCCGAAGTTCTTCGTCGCCAGCAGTTCCGGCTCGGTCTTGCTCACCAGGTCGCTCAAGCTCACCAGGTTCAACCGCTGCAGGCATTTCCTCGACCGGCTGGAGAACTCGATCTCCGACAGGTACTTGTTCAACACCTCGGACGAGCCCTCCACGCCCGCCCGCCGCAGGTATTGGGTACGCGGTCGGGTCGTCCGAGCCTCCTCGTCCTTGAGCTGACCCAGCCGCAGACCCTTCTGCTTGAGCATCGCCTTGATTTCGTTCAGCGAGGTCTCCCCGAAGTTCTTGTACCCCAGCAGGTCCAGTTCCGAGGTCTTCAAGAGGTCGCCCAGGGTGTGGATGTTCATCTTCTTGAGGCAGTTCCGGCTGCGCACGCTCAGCTCGAAATCGGTAATCGGCGTGTCCAGGATCGCGTTGCGCTTCTCGCGGGTGCGCTCCTGGTTCTCGTCGTAGTGCATGGTCATCGAGCTTTCGAGGTCCTTGAGGAACATCGACGCCCGCGTATGGTTCGGGTAGTCCATCAAGACCCGCTCGACGCACAGGTAGGCCTCCTGGTACAGCCCGCGGTCCTCCTGGAGGACGGCCAGGTTCATCAGGGCGTTGACGTGGGCGGGCCGGCGGCCGGCCAGCGCCTGGTACAGCGCCATCGCCCGGTCCTCGTCCCCGTACAGGTCGTGAACGAAGGCGAGCTGGAACACCGCCTCGTCGTGGTGCGGGTCGAGCCGAGCCGCCGTCTCGTACTCCTCGATCGCCCTTTCAGGCCGGCCCTGGGCCTGGAGGAGCAGGCCCCGCTGGTAATGCCAGTTGGCGCTGGTCGAGGCCTCCCCCCGCCGCTGCTGCAAGTCGGCTTCGGCGTCCGCGATTCTGCCTTCCCGGATCAGTGTGGCAATCGTGTCCATGATTGTGTTGGATTCCCAAGCTTTCAACGGGACAGGGGCGACCGTGCCCGTAATCCCCTGTTGCGGTCGAACCCGATAGTCTATGCGGCCCGCCCCCCATTGCAAGACCCCCGCCCCCACGCGCGAGAAGTGACTCAGCTC
>JACQVT010000687.1 GCA_016209665.1 Planctomycetota bacterium
CGTTTCATCACCCGTGGCTCCAGGCACCCTCGGCCGCTACAACAACTGCCGCCTGCCTTCTGTTTTCGTGTCGTTTCGTACAACTATCCCGGAGCATCTACGCACGGCGGGAAGATTCTCCACGCCGGACTGTCTTTCCCCGCGTCGGAGTTTACCCGCCGTGGCGGGCGTCTCCGCGTCATCACCGGCGCAGGCCGGCGAGATCGTTCGCGTCGCCGGGTCGTACTTCTGCCGCTTGCCCGAGGTCAACGCGGTTGCCGACAGGATCGACGCGACGGCATGTTGATGCCCGAACTGGATGTCCGCCCGCGGCCGCTGCCGGCTCCTCATGCACTCCAGCCAGTTCTCCATGTGGTCGTTGACCGGCACCGGCTCGATCTTGCGGGTGGCGACCTTGCTCTCCTTGGTCCCGCCGCGGGCCGACACCTGCCAGTCATTGCCGGCCAGGCTCGGGTTGCCCTGCGGCTCGATCGTCCCGTCCACGCCGTAGATGCAATACCGCCAGTCGGCGTTGGTACCCAGGCTCATCGCCCAGTCGAACAGGAACCCCTCGGGATACCCAAGGAGGACGGTGATGGTGTCCGTGTGCTCGCGTCCGTCCTTCCAGACGTAGGTCCCGCCGTGGGCCGCGCCGGTGCTGGGATACTTGGCGTTCATCATCATCGCGGTGGCGTCCACGTAGTGCGTCATCCACAGTCCGGGCAGCCCGTTGGACGTCTCGTCGTGTATCTGCCATTCCCGCAGCAGGCTGGCATCGAACGGCCGCTTGGGCAGGTCGAGCAGGTATGCGTCCCAGTCGACGTCCGCCGCCTGGCAGTTCTGCTCGTTGCGCTTCCACCGGGGGTGGTTGAAGCTGACCGCCGAACTGACCCGGCTGATCTTGCCCACCGCGCCGGCGGCCACCTCCTTGGCCACCCCGATCAGCACCGGCTGGCTGCGGTACTGCGTGCCGCACTGTACCACGCAGTCGTTCTTGCGGGCCAGGTCCAGGGCGTCGTTGGCGTACGACAACTGGATGGTCATCGGCTTCTCGATGTAGACGTCCTTGCCGGCCTTGAGGGCCGCCACGAGGATCGGGCCGTGGCTGAAGTCCGGCGTGGCGATCGTCACGCCGTGGAGGTCTTTGAGTTCCAGCATCTCGCCGAAGCGCGTGAACTTCCGCGGCTCCTCGCCGAAGGCCTTGGCCGCGGCGGCGGCAGCCCTTTCCAGGTTGACCTTCCACACGTCACAGACCGCCGTGATCCGGGCGTTCTGCTTCTCCGCGAACCTGATGATCGACTGCATGTGGTCGGTGCCCCGGCCGCCGCAGCCGATGATGCCGATCGACATCCGTTCATTGGCGCCCGGCGCCCCCCTGGCGACGGCAGCGGCCAGGCCCAGCCCGCTCGCGGCAGCGGACGCATTGGCGAGAAACCGACGACGACTGATGTCAGCACGCGGCATGGGATGCTCCTCCCTTGGCAAATGATATAAACTTACCCGGCCCCCGGCTTGTTGACAAGGCGGACGCCGGCCAGCCCCACCGGCCCGGTTGCCCGCGAGACCGCCCGGGTTCCGCCGGACTCTCGCGCTCGTGTAAAGGAAGGCGGAGGGCTGCCCGCGTCGCCCAACCGTCGCCGGAAGCAGGATTAGGAATTGTATTTCAGCTACCAGACGGGCGGAAAGTAGGAAATGTACTTCGCGAGCCTGGACTTGCAGTCGTGCAGCGGTAACCGGGGTGTCCGAAGGCCGTCATGAATGACGTCATTCCGGTATTCCCGGACTGCGTGGGCACCATCGAGAACGTCAGCGGGGATATACTGGCGTGCGGCGATTCTGTCGATGACGGCTTCGATCGACGTCCTGCGGCGCGTTTGCTGCGGGTGCATGAGCGACCAGTAGAAGTCGCGCAGAACCGTCTCGAACTCCGCGAAGATTCTCGTGAGATAGGTGACTTCGAGGTTCCGCTGGCAGTCCCTCAGGTCGCCGGTGGTCAGGGTATCCGTGCGAAAGATGGTGGGATCCTGCACGACCTGGGGAAGCGTTCGACTAATGCTCCATCTGGCGGCATCGAACTCCCTCGGCACGCGTTTTAGCCGATCGAAGGCCTCCTCCCGGTTCATGCTGCGAGCAGGTCCTTCGTGAGTTGCACGAACGTGTCCCGATTCCATGCCTGCCGGATGGGGACACCGGAGTCAGTCATGATGAGCCAACTATCGTCTTTGCGGAGGAGCATGACACGGTTCAGACTTGGCCAGGCTTCCAGATCGACGCGTCCATCCGCCGGGCCGGCGGTGAACCGGGCGACCGGCTCGACGCGGATCTCTCCGTTCGGGGTGCCGATCCGCAGCCACGGGGCTCGGTAAATACCGAAGGGCGCCTCGCGAATCTCCTTCTCGTCCTCGTGGATGGACCAACGACTGGCCTGGGCCCAGCTCTTGACGTCCTCCACCAAGCGGCCAACGGAGTCCAGCCAGTCACTCAGCAGCCTGCGATCCTTTTCAACCGTCTGCTTGCCCATGAGTTGTTTACCTCTCAGGAGTCATTATACGTGATATCCGGTCGAGGTTGAACGCCACCGCTGGACGGCCAATTCCGGTCCGGCTTGACCGGCCCTGCGTTCGCCGTATAGTTTAGGGGTTTGCGGCGGCGACAGTCTGCCGGGCTTTCCTAACGTTCGACGCGGTAACGAGTTGCCGCGGTCCTGAAGAGGAAGTCAACACCGTATTCTCAAGAGAAGGCAACCATGTCTACAGCAATCGTGCAGGTAACCGGCCGGGAGGTTCTGGATTCGCGCGGGAATCCGACCGTCGAGGCGACGGTGGTTCTGGAAGACGGGTCGGTGGGGACGGCGGCGGTGCCGTCGGGGGCGTCGACGGGCGAGCATGAGGCGGTCGA
>JACQVT010000688.1 GCA_016209665.1 Planctomycetota bacterium
GAACCAAGCTGGATCCACCGATCGTGGATGCCTTCGTGGAAGGATTCACGGCGTTTAGAACCGAGCAGCCGGACCGGTTCCGGCAGTTGTTCCCCCACTTGGCGGAGGAGCGGTCATGAAACTGCTGGCGTGCGATCAATCCAGTAATGCGGTCCGGGTGGGGGCGGCCGGCGCGGTGGCGGCGGTGACCATGCTCTGGGTGGGGACGATGAGCGCGCCGTTCTTCCAGGCGGGGACCGTGCTGCTGGTGCTGTGCCTGATCCCACTCGCCCGCGGCCTGGGAGCCCGCGGGGGAGCCATCACCGGGCTGCTGCTCAGCCTGGTGTGGGTGGCGGCCCGGCTGGGATTCGCCCCCAGCGTCGAGGCGGACATGCTGTTCAGCGAACTGAACGTGCTGGTGGTGGCGGCCATGATGACCATCGGCGGCCTGGCCGGCGTGCTGCTTTGCCCGCCGATCTCGGTGTCCCCGCGTCAGAGTTTACCCGCCGTGGCGGGCGGCTCCGCGTCAGTCGATGATCACCCCCACCGCCCTGGTGAGCTTGGCACGGGGGGCGAAAGACGGCGGGCAGGGATGCCCGCCCCCCACGAGACTCGCTGTGGCGAAGACCTCTGGGGCAGAGCCCTGGCCCGCCACCGCGAGTGGCTGGCCGGCTGGGACCGCGTCAGCTACCCGTGGGCGTCGTTCGACAGCCACATCCGAGACCTGGTGCGGTTGCTGACGGGCATGCAGCGTCTGCGGTGTTACCGGGTGGCTGACAACGGGCAACTTTACCCCTTGAGCAGCGAGCACCCCAACGAGGCGATCGAGCCGCCCTCCAGGGAACTGCTCGACCACGTGCTGATGACCGGCCGACGGTTTGTCAGCCAGGCGGCGAGCACGGCCCCGCTGGTTCAAACCTTGGCGGACTCGGCGGAGGTGCCGCTGGTCTGGGCCGTGCCGATCCGCGACGGCAACGTGCCCATCGGCCTGGTGACGGCCCAGACCCCGGCCGACGGAATCTTCCACGAGGAACGACTCCAGACCGCCGCCGACCTGGTCGAGGAATTGTGGCTGCACGTCCACCACGTCGACTCGCTGAGGCGGGCCCGGCAGACGGATCGCGGGTCGGGCCTCATCAATCGCACCGATTTCCTGCCCGCGTTCAAGACGACGTTGGAGCAGTGTTACAAGCTGCGCGAGCCGGTGGTGGTCATGGTGGTGTGCCTGGAGGGGCTCCGGGGACTCGACGACGCCAGCCGGTGGGCCAAGCGCGACGAGCTGATCGAGCGGGTGGGGCACACGATCGCGAGCGGCCTGCGGCGGGACGACCTCGTCGGACGATTCAGCGACGCTCAGTTCGTGGCGATGCTGCGGCGGTTGGACATCCCGCTGGCGGAACTCATCGGTCGCAAGTTGCTGGGCTCGATCGCCAAGGAGATCGCCGATTTCGGTCTGACCTCGTGGGTCACCCCGCGTGGAGGCCTGTCGGGCAGCGGGTTTAAGCAGGTGCCCGCGGAGACACTGCTCAAGCACGCGACGTCGGCCCTGCACCAGGCCCGGACCCAGGACCTGCTGTTGATCTCGGAGCCGCCGGGAGAAGGGACTTCGGCGAACTCAGTCGAGCCGTCTTCGACCCCGTCTTCGACCCTGTCTTCGACCCCGAGTGCTCAGACCGAAGGGAGTGCTCGGACCGAAGGGAGAATCGAGACATGAAGTCCAATCTCTACCAGATCAGCAACACCCACGTGTTGGCCCTGCAAGACGCGATCACTCAGGTGGAATGCGAGGAGCTGCGAGACCTGGTGATGCGGGCGACCCACGGGGGAGCGGGCCGGGCGGCGATCGACCTGTCGGAGGTGCCGTTTCTCGACAGCGCCGCCCTGGAGACGCTGCTCCAACTGGCCAAGGACTGCGCGGCCCGCGGGGGCCGGCTCAAGCTCGCCGCCCTGAGTCCCAACTGCCAGGAGATCCTGCGATTGACGGACTTGCGATCGCGGTTCGAGGTGCACGCCTCGGTCGAGGAAGCCACGCGGAGGGTGCTCTAGGCCATGCCCACGATCATCCAGGGACAGGAAAGACTCGGGACGCTCCTGCTGAAGGCCGGTCTGGTGACCGAGGAGGACCTGAACACCGCCCTGAAGCTCCAGCGGCAGGACAAGGGACGGCTGGGCGAGACGCTCATCGAGATGGGCGTGCTGACGGCCCAGGACCTTATGGACGTGCTGGCCTCGCGGCTGGGCGTGAAGGGGTGCGTGTTGCGGCACGGCCTGGTGGACCCCGCGGTCGTGAAGATCATTGACCGGGAGGAGGCCAAGCGGCTGCGGGCGTTGCCGCTGTTCAAAGTCAACCAACGGCTCACGGTCGCGATGGTTGAGCCGCAGCACTTGCCGGCCATCGACCGCCTCGCCAGCCTCACGAGGTGCGAGATCAACCCCGTGCTGGTCACGGAGCAGAACTACACCGAGTTTTCCGAACGCTACCTGAACGAACAGGTGTCGGTGGATTCGTTCCTGCTCAGTCTCGACAAGCAGGACGTCGAATTCGTCGACAGGGAAGCGCCGGACGATGATGCGCTGACGGACCTGACCCGGTCGGACACTTCTCCGGTGGTGAACCTGGTCAACCTGTCCCTACTCACCGCCATCCGCGACCGGGCCAGCGACGTCCACGTCGAGCCCGACCACAAGCACCTGCGGGTGCGCTACCGCGTGGACGGCGTCCTGCGCGAATTGCTGACCGCACCGCGGACCATGCACGCGGGAGTGACCTCGCGGATCAAGGTGCTGGCCAAGATGGACATCGCCGAGCGGCGCCTGCCCCAGGAGGGCCGCGTCCGCATCGTGGTCGAGGGCCGCGACGTCGACCTCCGCGTGTCGACGATGCCCACGATCCTGGGCGAGAAGGCGGTCATCCGCATCCTCGACCGCTCGAACCTGACTCTGGACATGGCCAAGCTGGGGATCCAGGAGGACTTGCTGGCCGCGTTCAAGCGAATGCTGCTGCGGCCCCACGGACTGGTGCTGGTTACCGGCCCGACCGGCAGCGGCAAGACGACCACCCTGTATTCCGCTCTGGACCTGCTGCGGTCGGTCACCATCAACATCCTGACCGTCGAGGACCCCGTGGAGTACCAGCTCGACCTGATCAACCAGATCCACGTGCAGGACCACATCGGCCTGACCTTCGCCCGGGCCCTGCGGTCGATCCTGCGGCAGGACCCGGACGTGATCATGGTCGGCGAAATCCGCGACGCCGACACCGCCTCGGTGGCGGTCCAGGCCGCCCTGACCGGGCACCTGGTGCTCAGCACCCTGCACACGAAAAGCTGCATCGGGACGCTGGCCCGGCTGACCGACATGGGCGTCGAGCCCTACCTGATGGCGTCGGCCCTCAACGGCGTGGCCGCCCAGCGCCTGGCCCGGACGATCTGCCCCGCCTGCCGGACGACTTACATCCCCGACCGGCAACTGCTCCAGACCGCCGGGTGGGATGACGCCAAGTCGCGGGTGTTCTACCGCGGGGCCGGCTGCAAGAAGTGTCACGACTCGGGCTTCAAGGGGCGGATGGGCATCTACGAGGTGCTCGAGATGGATGAGAAGCTGTACTCGCTCATCTACCACGGGGCGGACGAGGAAGCGATCCGCGAGTACCTGGTCAAGGAGCACCGCTTCCGCAGTCTGCGCGACGAGGGGTTGATGCTCGTGGAAGCGGGCCGGTCCACGCTGGAGGAGGTCCTTCGCGTCACGCACCTGGAGACGGAGGAGACCGTGCGGGCCGAACGCAGGGAAGCGGGAAGCGGGAAGCGGGAAGTGAGAAGTGAGAAGTGAGAGGATCGACGTTTAGCCGCAACCGCGAAGCGGTGCGCTTCTTCGCCCCGTGAGTCCTCGACTCACTCGGCCCCTGAGTGAGTCGAAGGGAAGTTCGAGGGACTTAAACCGTGGCGTTCGCGTATGAAGCACTGGATGCCGGCGGCCGAAAGGTGACGGGCGTCATCGAGGTCTCGAGCCTCGATGAGGCGAACCGGGAACTCCACGGACGCAACCTGTTCGTGACCCGGCTGACGGCGGCCCGGGACGCCCTCACCGGCGCGTCCGCCCGCTCGCCGCGCAGGTCCTGGATGGCCGGGCGGCCGGGCACCGTCCGCGACCTGCTGATGCTCGCCCAGCAGATGACCATGATGCTGCGGGCGGGCAGCCGCGTCGTGCCGGCCCTGGAGGCGATCACCTCGCAGATCACCAGGCCCCCATGGCGCGCGATCGTCGCCGACATCCAGGAGCAGGTCGAGTCGGGTTCGCCCCTGAGTGCCGCGGTCGCCAAGTATCCCGAGGTGTTCAACGAGAGCTGGCGGGCCATCATCGCGGCCGGCGAGAGCACGGGGCAGATCGCCGAGGCCTTCGAGCGACTCAGCGTGATGACCAAGCAGCAGCAGCAGGTGCGGACCAAGCTGATCGCGTCGGTGGTGTACCCGGCGGTGCTGATGTGCATCTCGGTGGGCGTGCTCTGCGTGCTGATGTTCTTCGTGCTGCCGCGGTTCGACGATTTGTACGCGATGCTGAACACGCCCTTGCCGACCATGACCCAGGTGCTGCTGCGGGCCTCCCGCTGGATGCTGGGCAACAAGGTGCTGGTGTTGGTCGGGCTGGCCGCGGCGATCGCCGGGCCGGTCGTGCTGATTCGGATGACCGCGTTTCGGCAATGGGTGGACAATCTGCTGGTCCGGCTGCCGCTGGCGGGCAAGCTCGCCCGGCAGATCATCCTGGCCCGCATCTTCCGCATCTGGGGGACGGCCGTGCGGAGCAGCGTCCCCCTGATGGAGAGCCTGGATCTGTCGCGGGGCGTCACCCGAAACCTCGCCTACCGCGGCCTGATGGATGAGATCGTCCGCGCGGTCGAGCAGGGTAGTTCGATCGGCAGCGTCCTGATGGGGCATCCGCTGGTCCCGCGGACGATGGCGTCGGCGATCGCGACCGGCGAGCAGAGCGGCCAGCTCGGCGAGTCGCTGTTGTTTCTGGCCGGTTACATGGAAGAGGAAAACACCCAGGCCCTGGGAACGATGACCCGCCTGATCGAGCCGGTCATCCTGGTGTTCATGGGGGTGACGGTGGGCGTGGTGGCGATATCGTTGTTCCTGCCGCTGTTCGATCTGACGTCGGC
>JACQVT010000081.1 GCA_016209665.1 Planctomycetota bacterium
CCCTGGTACCGCGTGCTGCCCACGCTCAACGCTTGCCTCAACGCCACCGCCGCCGTCCTGCTGGTGGCCGGCTATCGGGCCATCCGCCGAGGCGACGTCCGGACCCACCGCCGCCGAATGATCGCGGCGTTTCTGGTCTCGATCGCCTTCTTGACCAGTTACGTGACCTACCACGTCACGCGGCAAGTGCACGAGGGCGTGGGTCACACGCCATTCACCGGCCCGGCTGGGTTGCGCCCCGCCTATTTCGCCCTGCTGATCTCACACCTCCTGCTGGCGATCGTGACCCTTCCCATGGTGGTCGTCACGCTGGCGCTGGCCCTCCGCGGCCGGTTCGACCGCCATCGCCGCTTGGCCCGCTGGACCTGGCCCATCTGGATGTACGTCTCCGTCACCGGCGTCATCGTCTACCTGATGCTGTACCACGTCTGAACCGGCGTTCTCTGCCGGATTCGTTGTGCTCGGATCGTCGGTCGGATCCGGGATGTCGACCCGCGGACTCCATCACAACGGTTTGATGCGGATGTTGCGGAACGCCACCGGGTCGCCGTGGCCCATGAAACCCACGTAGCCCTCGCTGCGGCGCATCCCCGGGTGCTCGTGTTCGTCGAGCGGCTTTTCGATCTTGCTCAGGTCGGCGTCGTTGATCTTGGTGCCGTTGAGGAAGACCTGGACGCGCGGCCCCTCGACGACGACTTCCTCGAAATTCCACTCCCCGACGGGACGCAGAAAGCCGCTATGTGCGGGAGCGACGCCGTAGACCGATCCATGCACCTGCCACGGCTTGATCTTGTTCTTGTACCGCTCGTGCCCGTCGTCGAGAATCTGGATCTCCATCCCCACGAACGCCGGGTTGCCCTCCAGCGGCGAGCGGATGGCCAGGCCGTTGTTCCCTCCTGGCGGCAGCTTGAACTCGAACCGCACCGCGAAATCGCGGTACGGGTCCTTCATGAACAGGTCGCCGCCGCCCTTCTTGAACGCCAGCACGCCGTCCTTGACCTCGTAGGTGTCGGTGGCCCCGATCCAACCGGCCAGGTCCTTGCCGTTAAAAGCGCTGGTGAAGCCCTCATCATCGCGGGATTGCAGGAGCTTGTTCGCCTCCTCCGCGCCGATCTCGCGGACGAAGATGTTTCGGAAGCGCATCTCGCTGCCGTGCGTCTGCAACTGGATCGGCCCGCTCGCCGACAGCGGGAGCTTGCGGTCCCAGAAGTTCTCCAGCGGAGCGTGGTCCACCGTGAGCCGGTCGTTGAACCAGACCGTCACCCGCTCGCCCACCATGATGATGTGGAACGTGTTCCAGTCGCCCACCGGCTTGTCGGCCTTGACCAGCGGCCACTTGCCCTCGCCGCTGTTGTTCCACAAGGCCCCCGAGCCCTTCTCGATGCCGTTGGCCTTTTCCCCCACGTTGGAGGGGTCCCAGATCTGCACCTGGGGCGTCGCCCGGAGGTAGATGCCGCTGTCGCCGTTGGGCTGCATCATCCGCCAGTCCACCAGGAATTCGATGTCCCGGTAGTCCTTGTTGGTGGTCAGGAACACGCCCCGGCCGTCGTTGATGATCTCCCCGCCCTCGGTCCGCCAGTGTTTGGCCATGTCCTCGTTGGCCGCGATCAGCTTGTCGGCCCGCTCCGCATCGGCCCACTTGGCCATCTCGTAGGGATTGGTGTGGCCGAGACCGCGCCAGCCCGTCAGGTCCTTGCCGTTGAACAACGCGGTGAAGCCCTTCGGCGGAACGTTGGGCGCCTCGGGACGCGGCGTCTGATGCTCCGCGGCCCCGGTGGTTGCCAGGCAGGCCGCCACGATCAGCGATCCAAGACATCGGCTCATGACTCATCTCCGTGTGATGCGTTGACTGAAAAACCCGCCAGTAGGAATACCGTCGCCGCTGGGTCTTTGCAACTCTCCGGCCCGAACGGGTTTTGCCTGGGGCGTGGCAATAACTTGTGGCACAGTCGCCCTCGACTGTGCGTTCTGAGTCCCGCGAACCCAGCCGCGGGCGGCTGGGCCACACGCCACTCTGCCCCACTCTTTTGCCTGGAGCCAGGCCTGTGCGTTAGACTCTCCGCGCCGAGATCGAGACCACTCTGTGCGGAGGCCTCTCATATGGCGATCATGCTCAGCGCGCTATTGACCGCGGTGCTCGCCGCCCCGGCCGAAAAGGAGAAGGGCCGATTCGAGTACGACCCCGCCGACGCCACCGTACCCGCCGCGCTCATCAGCAATGAAAACACTTACGATCCGCACCTCGTCGCCGCGGACGATCGCCTGTGGCTCACCTGGCTCGAGTTCGAGCCCGGCAAAGGCGACCGCATCTGGGTCGGCTCCCACGACCAGCGCGACTGGCTCTCCCGCGCTGCCATCACGCCTGATCCGGGCGCCTACAGGAACCCGACGCTCAGCCACGACGCTCGCGGCGGCGGACTCTGGCTGACCTACGAGTGGCAGCAAGGCGAGACGTGGTCCGTCGCGGCCCTCCGGCTCGTCCCTGACGGCACCGCCATCAGAGCCCGGAGCGCAAGCGACGGGTCGCCGCGAGTCCCCGACGGCCCCGCAATCAGCGATCGGAGCGGAAGCGACGGGTCGCCACCAACCCTCGACGGCGCCGTGATCGTCGGTCCCGGCATCAATCACCGCACCGCCACCGCCCGCGGCGGCGGTCTGTGGGTCACCTGGCAGACCAACCGCGACGGTCAGTTCGACGTGATGGCCGCCCGCGTGACCGACGACGGCGTCGAGGACGCAGCCGTCGTGGGCGACACACCGTCGAGCAGCGACTGGGCCCCCGACATAGCCTGCACGCGCGACGGCGACGTGCACGTCGTGTTCGACGCCTACACGACCGATGGGTACGACGTGCTCGCCCAGTCGCGGCGAAACGACCAGTGGGACGTGGGATCCCTGCTGAGATCCCCAATGACCGACGGCCCCGCGTTCGAGGCCCGGGCCAGGATCGCGGTCAACAGCAAGGGCCGGGCCTGGGTCGCTTGGGAGGAGGGCAGCGAGAACTGGGGCCAGGGCTACGTCTCGCGCATGCGCAAGCTCGCCAGCGACTACCTCGAGATGGCCGACGAGTGCGGGCCGCTGCACGCTTTCAAGCGGCTGCACGTCGGCCGCCTCGGCAAGTACCGCATCGAGGAGCTGACGCCGACCTTGCCGATGCCGGCGTTCGAGAAGCTTACTCGGCGGGCGGGCGCGCCCAAGGGCGTCGAGCGGTTGGGCGGGTTTTACGAGCGGCCGGAAATCGCGTTCGACGGCCTGGACCGGCTGTGGGTCGTCTACCGCCACTACTATCTGCCGTGGCTCGGCATCCGGAGGGCTTCGCACGTGCAGGAAGACTGGGGAATCTACGCCCGCTGCTACGATGGCAAGGGCTGGTCCAAGCTGTTCCGCTGTAGTGTCGGCCAGGGCGACGGCATGCAGCGGCTGTCCATCGCGCCGCTCAAGGACGGAATCGCCCTGGCCTACGCCACGGGCCGCACCGACCGCCGGGCCACCGACACGCCGCACCGCATCGCGCTGGCCCGCGTGACCCTCGCCGCCGACGCCGAGTCCTCGATCTTCGCCAAACCCGTGTCGAAGGAGAACGGATTAGCCTACAAGAGCCGCGGCCGCCAGCAACCTGACCCGCCGAGCGCCGCCTATCAGTTGTACTTCGGCGACCTGCACCGCCACACCGACCTGTCGCTGTGCAACGTGCCGACCGACGGGACCCTCGAGGATGCCTATCGCTACGCGATCGACGTCGCCCGGCTGGACTTCCTCGGCATCACCGACCACTCCCGGGACATCGCGGGCGGAAACGTCGACAGCCTGCTCTGGTGGCGCTGTACCAAGGAGGTCACGCGGCACACCCTGGCTCCGCGCTTCATCGCCATGTTCGCCTACGAGCACAGCCGCGGCGGCGAGGACCACAACGTCGTCTCGCTCAAGCCGGTGCTGTGGCCCGACAGCATGCCGTTCCCCCAACTCTGGAGGCTGATGGACAACGATACGTTCAGCATCCCCCACCAGACGGTGTGCCCGCCGATCCCGCCCAACGGTGAGATGCCCCTCGGCCTCGACCAGAAAACCTGGACCTACGGCGACAACGACCATCGCCGGCTGATCGAAATCTACCAGGGCTGCCGCGACCGTGCCATCGAACGCGACGCCAACGTCGGGCTCGACAAGGGCCACATCCTCGGCTTCATCGCCAGCAGCGACCACTATTCCACGTCGGCCAGCTTCGCCGGCGTGTGGGCCCCCGAGCGAACGCGGGAGGCGATCTTCCGCGCCTTGC
>JACQVT010000701.1 GCA_016209665.1 Planctomycetota bacterium
GCGCGGCCGAGGGGTCGCCGCCGCGCAGGGGGCCTTGTGTCAAATAGGTGACCAGGGAGATCGCGACAAAGTTCAGCAGGATGGTGCTCAACACCAGGGGGACGTTGCGGTGGTTTTCGAGCAGGGCCGCGGGGATGGCGAACAACCCGCCCGCTACCGCCGCGGCCAGCAGCATCGTCGGCAGCAGCAGCCAGCCGGGCCAGGCGTCGAGCCGCGTGCCCATCGCCCCCACGACGATGGCCCCCAGGACGAACTGTCCTTCGGCTCCGATATTCCACGCCTGGCAGCGAAAGGCGACGGCCACCGCCAGGCCGCACAGCATCAGCGGGCACGCCCGGCCGAGAGCGTCGGCGAATCGGTCGGCATCGCCCAGCGGCCCGGCCGCCAGGGCACCCAGCATCGCCAACGGGTCCTTACCCAGCGCGGCGGCCGCGATCAGGACGATGACGGTGGCCGCCGCGGCGGCGCCGATCGACTGGCCGAGGCCGGTCCACAGTCGTCGTTGAGCTATCAGCTCGCCTGGTCGAGTTTGCGACATTCGCGTGTGGCCTCCGGCCCACCGTCGCGACGTTCAGTCTGGGTTCCCAGCAGCATCAGCCGGCCGATGGCGGCCCGGTCGCATCGCGGCCAGTCGGCCGGCAGGCAGCGGCCGCGGAACATCCCCGCGACGCGGTCGGAACGGCCGAGCAACTCGTCCAGGTCGCTGTGAATCAGGAGGACCGCGGCGCCGCGGGCCCGCTGGGCCAGCAACTGCTCGAACACGAACCGCGTGGCTGCCACGTCCAGGCCGCGGACGGGGTTGTGGGCCACGATGAGACGCGGCGAGCCGCCCAGCTCGCGGGCCAGCACCAGCTTTTGCTGGTTTCCGCCACTAAGATGCCGGGCCTCGGTCCGGGTCGAGCCGGCCCGCACGTCGAACCGGCCGAGCCGCTCGGCGGCCTGGGCATCGACCCGACCCCATCGAATCAGCCCCGTCCGAGCGAACGCAGGCGAGGTGTAGTCCTTGAGGATGAGGTTCTCGACCAGGTTCATCGTCGGCACGAGGGCCTGGCTCTGCCGGTCCGCCGGGACGTGGGCCAGGCCAAGCTGGTGGCGTTCCCGCACGCCCAGCCGACCCACGTCATGTCCGTCGATCAGGAGGCGGCCCGCCGACGGCCGCCGCAGGCCCACGATGATCGCCGCCAGCAGGTCCTGGCCGTTGCCCTCGACGCCCGCGATGCCGACAATCTCGCCGGGCCGCACCTCGAGGCTCACGGCCTCAATGCGGCGGTTCGAGATGGGGTCGACGGCGGAGACGTTTTCGAGGCGCAGGGTCGGCATCGGTGCGGATGCAGGGGCCAGCGACCGCGCAGGCCGAAGGGGCGACAGGGCCTGGCCCACCATCAACTCGGCCATGCGGTCGGTCGTCAACTCGGCCGTGGGGCCGTGGTGCACGCGACGTCCGTGCCGCAATATCGTCACCTCATCGCAGAGGCGGCTGACTTCGTCGAGCTTGTGACTGATGAACGCGACGGCCAAGCCCTGCTGCCGCAGCCGGCCGATCGCGGCAAACAACTGGTCCGTCTCTTGGGGGGTCAGCACCGCCGTCGGCTCGTCGAGGATCAGCACCCGCCTGGCGACGGCCAGCGCTCGCAGGATCTCCACCCGCTGCCGCTCGCCGACACTCAATCAGACCACGCGGGCCGCGGGGTCGACGTCCAGCCCCGTCCGTCCGCCCAACTCCGTGACTCGTGCCGCCACTCGGCGCCGCGATACAACCTGCCCCCATTCGCGTCGGCCGATCAGAAAGTTCTCCGCCACCGTCAGCGTGGGCACGAGCATGAAGTGCTGGTGGACCATCGCGAGGCCCGCCCGGGCCGCCTCCGCGGGCGAGCCTGCGGGCAGCGGACGACCCTCGATGGTGACCGTGCCCGCGTCGGGCCGGACCAGACCGGCGGCGATCCGCATCAACGTCGTCTTGCCCGCCCCGTTCTCGCCCAGCACGCCATGGACGCTGCCGGCGCGCAGCGTGAGGTCCACGCCGTCCAGAGCGACGTTCTCGGCGAATCGTTTGGTGATGGCGGCCAGGTTGAACACCGTGTCCACGTCGGCCCTTGTCGCTCAGGTCCTCGCCATCCGGGCAGTCAGGCCCAAATGCGTGTCTCGGGAGAATAGGCGGAGACCGTGCCGGATGACCAGGGCGGCGATTGGCAAGTCTCCGCGGCGGGCAACGGATCGAGGTCGCGGCTTGTCCCTTCACGGCACCCCAGCCAGCGCGCCAACCCCTGGTAAACGATTCGGAAATCGACGGTGGGTATGAGGTTCCCGAAATCGGTCGCGTGCAGGGACGGGGGGGTTGCGTACAGGCCGCCGCGGACGGGTCTGCCCAGGAGCAGGACGGGGCCGGCCGAGCCGTGGTCGGTGCCGCCGGTCGCGTTTTCCGCCGGGCGTCGGCCGAACTCCGACCAAGCCATCAGGACGACGCGGTCGGCGGCGCCTCGAACCTCAAGCTCGTGATGGAACTCGGCAAGACCGTCGCCCAACTCGCGCAGGACCGTCGCGTGCCGCGCGAGTTGGTCCTCGTGGGTGTCGAAGCCGCCGACGGTGGCCAGAACGATCGGCGGCGGCTGGGGTGATAGGATCACCCGCGCCGCGGTCGCCAGCGTAGCCGCGATCGCCCCCGGACGATACGCGACCGGGCCGCGGCGTGGTGAGGTCAATCCGCCGGCGATCCGGCACAGCCGGGGACTGACCATCGTCGCCACCGGCGGCCTACCGACGCAGACGACCGGCCGGCCGGCCACTGGGGCCACCCGCTCGACGACGTCGTCCCACCAGCCGCGGTCGGCACCCGCGGCTCCGTTGCCTGTGGCCCACATATGGCACGACCCGACGTGCGAGTAGTCGGGAGCGGGGTGACCCACCCCGTGAACGACGGCCAGGCGGCCTTGATCGAACAGCCGGGCCAGCCCGGCCAACGCCGGATGAAACCCCCATCGCCCGTCGATAGCCAGGACGTACGGTGCCACGCTGGACAACCGAGGCCGCAACTCGTGATACAGCGGGTCCGCATAGGGGACGATGGTGTTGAGGCCGTCGTTGCCGCCCGACAGATGCAGTAAAACCAAGGTCCGGTCGGTTCGTTCCCGAGCCCCGGTCGGCCGGCCGAAACTCACCGCCGAAGGCAGCAGCACACCGGCGGCGCCGGCGCGAAGAAGATTCCGGCGACTGGGAGTGCAGCCGGGAGCCCGTGTGGGACCGGCTTCCAGCCGGTCCGTTTTCAGGCGCTTGGAATGCACGCTGATGGATAGTCGCGTCGTGCTCATTCGTTCGCCCTTATGCATGGAAGGCCTTCTGGATCTTGCGGACGGCCTCGGGAATGTCCGCGAGGTCACGCTCGTCGGCCAGCAGCATGGTCTGCGACAGCCAGATGCTTTCGGCGCAGACCCGTTCGGCGTTCGGGCAGGGCTCGACCGCCACCAGTTCCGGGTGCCGCTTCCTGACCGCCTGGGTGATGCTGTGGTCGGAGACCAGGTCGGTGTAACCGGCGCTGCAGGGAATGCCTTCGGCCTGCAGGGCCTTGGTGAACTCCGCCCGGGGTCGTCCGCCGAACGCCGAGGGAATATAGCGCATGGGGTACAGGTGCCAGGCGTGATTGGTGACGTACTCGGGCGTTTCGGCCGGGCGGATGCCGGTGATGCCCTTCAGCTCGGCGTTGAGGTACCGGGCGGCGCGGTTGCGTCGCTCGCACTGGGCATCCAGTTCCTTGAGCCGGTTCTCGAGGAGCACGGCGAGGTACTCGGACGGCCGATAGCTGTATCCGGCCCGCGGCTCATCGAGGGTCATCCCCGGCGGCGGTCGGCCGCAGTGATGCAGGGCGTGGGCCAGCTTGTAGACCTCCGGCGAGCTGGTGGCGACGAAGCCCCCCTCGCCCGAGGTCAGGTTCTTGGTGGACTGAAACGAGAAGCAGCCGGCATCGCCGATGCTGCCGCACTTGCGGTTCCGGTAGCCGGCTCCGTGGCTCTGGCAGGCGTCCTCGACGACTTTCAGCCTGTGCTTCTTCGCGATCGCGAGGATGCGGTCCATGTCGGCCGGACAGCCGAGAATGTGCACGGGCATGATGACGCGGGTCTTGGGCGTGATCGCCGCCTCCAGAGCCTCGGGGCTCAGGCAGGCGCTCTCGGGTTCCACGTCGACGAACCGCACGGCAAAGCCCACCTCCCAGGCGGCGTGGGCGGAGGCGATGAAGGTGTAGTTCGGAACGATACACTCGCCGTTGTAGCTCAACCCGTCGGTGTCGGTCACGGCGGCGAGGGCCAACTTCAGGGCGTTTGTTCCCGACGTGGTCATCAGTCCATGCGTCGTCCCGAGGTAGTCGCAGAAGGCCTTGGCGAATTGGCGGCCGCGGGGCTGGGGCAGTCCTTCGGTGCGGCTGAAGTAGACCTCGCGGAAGCCTCGCTGATGCTCCTCCCACTGCGGTTCGCTGACGGCAGGCCAGCTCGGCCAGGGCCGGGTGCGGTTGTCGTGGACCGGGGTGCCGCCGTCCATCGCCAGTTTGCTCATGTTGCGCCTCCGGTGGATCGGATTCGTTGTGACGTGGTCGACATTACGGTATCGACCCGCGCGACAGTGTCAAGCGCGAACACCTGTGGATCCTGAAAACCGACCGGCTGGAAGCCGGTCCTACACGGTCTGCGGGATGCGCTCCTACTCGCTCGGTTGCGACGCGAAGGCCTTGGGCATCAGCCGGTCGACCGCGGCGGCGATCAGCTCTTCGACCTCTCCGCCCAGCCGTGTGGGGCGGTCGTAGTAGATCATGGAGTCGGCGGCCTCGTAGCCGCCCTCCTTCAGCACCCGCCGAGAGGGAATGTAACAGGGGACATCGTTGGCGTAGGCGGTGACCCACAGACGATCGGGATCGAACTGCTTTTTCAACCGCAGTGAGTAGTCCACGACCACCTCACCCCCGAGGAAGACCATCGCCAACTCCCGGCCGAACGCCCACGTCTGGACGGGGTAGGGCAGTTCCGTCGGCAGGGACTCGCCGCGGTCCAGACGGGCAAGCTGCAGCCTGGCGTGATAGCCGACGGGGGTCTGGAGCCGGGCGCGTTTCTCCCATTCCTGGCGATCCGGGATCTTCTCGAAGGGCAGTTCGATGCGCTCGAACCGGCAGGCCGGCGGCCCGGACACGGGGCTCAGCTTGCCCGCGAGCAGCCGATCGATCTCATCGGCGACAGCCTGGCCATGTTGCTTGGCGTACTCGAGTTTGAGCCGGGGCTCAGGGTTCGCGTCGGCTCCGCAGCCGACGGTGACCAAGCACAGGACGCCGGGATGGTTCCGCTCGACGAACTCCTGGGCGTAGCCCGCCCAGTCACCGCAGATCTTCATGTCGTTGCTGCCCAGCGTCGTGCAGTGACAGGCGTAGTTGGCCGCCAGCGCGATGAGTCCGCCCTGGGCGTCAGTGACGCGGAGCACGGGCACGGCATGGTCGACCGGCCCCTTGGGGTTGGGGGCCATCTGGATCGATCCATCGGGCCTGGCGAGCCGGCGGTTCATGGCGAAGCCGGCCTTCCCCTGGGCCCAATCCAGCCGCGCGGGCCGGCGGTTCGCCAGGGCCGCCATCGAGACCTGTTGCAGTCGCTCGATCAGCCAGGCGGTGTACCGGTCGATGCGGGCCTGATGCTCGGGCGGTACGGGTTCGCCGAAGATGGTCGCCAGCGCGCCGCTCAGGCACGGCGCGGTGTGCGTGTGAGTGCAGCACAGGACGAACCGCTCTCGGCTTACGCCGGCCTGACGCTCCACGTGCTCGGCCACTTTCTCGGTCACCGAGGCGGGCACCACGCAGGATTCCACCGCCAGCAGGACCGCGACGTCGTCGGCCGTATCGCCGATGGCCAGCGCCTTGGCCCATATTCGTTGCTCGACGCCGGTGGACTCCGTGCGTCGGGCGCCGTAACCCGACAGGCGAATCGGGTAATCAGGCGTGATGTCCAGCCGGGCCACGCCGACCAGACAGCCGGTCGGCTGAGCGACCGCTCCCCTCGTTAGCGCTAAACCGAGTCCGATTCCGAGCATCAACCGGCGGATCGCTTGGCCCGTGTCGTGCATGTTCGGTCCTCCCTTCTCAACTGCTGGCCTGGCCCGCGGGCATCAACGGCCGGGGCCGCCGTCGTAAGGCTGTTCCTCACCGGATCGCAGTTCCTCCCGGGCCTGCTCCACTACCCCGCGGCATTTCTGCGCGGTCTGCGGCCCGACCATCGCGTCGAGGCTGGGGTTGAGCACGCAGTCGATCACGCCGGTGGCGACGGTCTGCGACTCGACGCGAGGCTTGTACGTGCCCGCCCGGACCTGCCGGGCGACGCGCAGGAAGGCCTCGTCGACGCGAATGACGGCCGACGCCAGCACCTTGCTGGTGGCCGTCGTGCCGTTCTGGTCGCGGTTGGCGCCGAACACGAACACCGGCGCGCCGCCGGCGTGCTGCTCGACCGCCTCGAACACGCCGCGGCTGGCCGCGTCGGCGTTCTGGAACAGCACGTCGATCGTGCAGGGGTCACTCGTGCCCAGCAGGGCCTGGGTCTTGACCTTGGCGGCGGCGGAGTCCTCCCACGGGTTGACGCCGTTGATGTAGACGGGCTCGCGGACGCGGCCGTCGGAGCGGTACTTGAGGAACCCGCTGCGGAACCCGTGATAGCACAGCTCGACCGGCGGCACCTGCTGGGCGGCGATGAAGCCGACGCAGCCGGTCTGGCTGACCTGGGCGGCCACCGCCCCGCACAAATAGGCCGCCTCGCCGAGTTGGTACACGATGCTGCCGAAGTCGTCGCTCGGCTGGTCGTAGCCGCTGACGATGAACGTCGTGGCCGGGAAGTCGGCGGCGATCTCCTTGACCGGCTGGTTGAACTCGTAGCCGTGGCAGATCACGAGGGCGTAGCCGTTGCGGGCGTAGTCGCGGAGGGCGGCCTTGCGCTGGGAGGCGGCGACGTTCTCGATGACGCTGACCGGTTCGACGAGTTTCAGTTCGCGGCCGATGCGCACCGCTCCCCCCTTGGCGCTGTAGTACCACCCGGCGTCGGCGGTCGAGCCAGGGATGCCCACGGCCACCTTGAAAGTGCCCGGCCCGCCCGGCGCCGGCCGGCTCGCGGGCGATCGGCCACAGCCGACCGGCATCGCGAGAAGGGCCACACACAAGATGAAAACCCGCGTCAGCATCCTACCGCCAGAATCCTTCGTCGACTGCTCCAAGAGGAATCCAGAGTGAATCGTTTGACCCGATGCGATTCAACCAGCACGAA
>JACQVT010000669.1 GCA_016209665.1 Planctomycetota bacterium
CGCCGACCTGGACCTGGGGACCGTACCGGCCGAAGTCGTCGACAAGGCACGTGCCTGTCTGCTGCATGGCATCGTCGTCGGGCTTGCCGGCGTCAAGGCCGACTTCCCCGCGATCGCCTGGAAGTGTACGCCAGAGACCGGCTCACCCGGCGGCGCTCGTCTGCTGATCGACGGTCGCCTGACCGGCCGCGCCCAGGCCGCCTTCGCCAATGGCGTCCTGCTGCATGCCCGGGTCCAGGAGGACACCCACGGCACGAGCCACATTGGCACGGTCGCGATCCCGGCCGCGCTCGCGGTCGCCGAAAGCGTCGGCGCCGACGGCAAGCGTCTGCTCGAGGGCCTTGTCGCCGGCTACGAGGTCGCCGGCGCGCTGGGACGGGAGTACACCGCGAGGACGACGCCCCGCGCTTTCCGGGCGAGCGCGATCTACGGGCCGTTCGCGGCCGCGGCGGCGGCCGCCCGGATCCTCGGGCTCGATGCTCGCGCGACGGCCAACGCCCTCGCCTTTGCCTCGGCGTTTGCCGGCGGGACGACGGAGTCGTTCGTCGCCGGATCGATGGAATGGCACTTCGAGAACGGCGTTGCCGCGCAGAACGGCGTGCTGGCGGCGGAGATCGCCGCCAATGGCGGTGAGGGCGCCGAACGGGCGCTCGAAGGGCGGGTCGGCTTCCTTCAGGCCGTCGCCGGCACGACCGAAGGGGCCGAACGGGTCGCGGCCGGGCTCGGCAAGGTCTGGGAGCTGCCCAACGTGACCTTCAAGCTCTGTCCGACCTGCGCGTTCAACCAGAGCCCGGTTGCGACGATGGTGCGCCTGGCCCGCGCCCACAACCTCCAACCCGAGGACGTCAAGCGCATCGACATCGAGATGAACGAGTACGAGGTCAACTATCCGGGCATGGTGTACCAGGGTCCCTTCCGCTCGGTTGGCCAGACGCAGATGAGCACGCCCTTCTGCCTCTCGCTCGCCCTGGTCGACCGCGGCGTTTCCCTTGACGGCCTGCTCCGGTTTGACGACCCCCGCTTGCTCGATCTGGTGAGGCGAGTGGAGATGCACGCCGACGCCGGCCGGCTGCCAATGACCGTCCGCCTCCGGGTCACCACTCGAGATGGCCGGATCCTCGAGCAGGCCCAGGACCAGCGCGCCGAGGAGTTCTTTGTCTGGGGATTCGACCGGGTCCGCGAGATGGCGCGGGAACTGGCCCCGGAAACGCCGTTTAGCCTCGCCAAGATCGAGGCCATCGCCGATCTGATCGCCGGACTCGACGCTCGCCAGCCGGTCTCGACGTTGATCGATCGCCTCATCAAGGATCATAGCAGGAGGTTAGCGTGACAACCGAGCGAACGTCTCTTGACTTGCCCCAAGAGACAGTGCTATCCTGCGGCGCGTCTAGGCGGTGAGAGATATGCTATGAGAACTCTGAAGGAGGGAAAGACATGTCCGCACAGGAAACCAAGAGACTGGCGCAGGCCTGGTACAAGGCGCTGAACGAGCAGGACTTGGGAACGGTAGACAGGATCTGCAGCGACGACGTGACGTTGGAGTATCCCGGCTCATCCGACCACGCGGGGCTTCACAGGGGCAAGGCGGCCGTGCTTGAAATGCTCACCAAGTTCTTCAAGGCCATGCCCGAATTCAAGTTCGATCTGCAGCACCTGACCGCGGAGAATGACACCGTCGCGGTCGAGTGGCTGATCGCCGGAAACACCTGGGATGGCCGCAAGTACTCCAACCGGGGCTGCTCCGTCATCGTCGTCCGCGACGGCAAGCTCGTGGAGAGGCGCGAGTACCCCGACACCGAGCGCTCCCGCGGCATCCGCTATAAGCCGGAGTAAGCCGTTTTCGTTATGGGCGAGGCTGGGAGCGCCGGCATCCGTGCCGGCGCGAATCATCACACGGGCCGGCACGGATGCCGGCGCTCCCAGGTTCTCGGCCCTACAGCCGGCCCTTCTCCCGCAATACGGCGAGGACGCGCTCCTTCTTCGCGGGGAGGTCTTTGATGCGCGCGCCGACGGCGTTATAGATGGCGTTGGTGATCGCCGGCACGGTCGGGATCAGGCCAACCTCGGAGATGCCCTTGGCGCCGAACGGTCCCTCGGGCTCCGGGTCCTCCACGAGGATGACGTCTACGTCCAGGGTGTCGTCTATGGTGGGCACGCCGCACTTGCTCAGGAGGTTCGTGCGGTTTATTCCCCGCTCCATCACGAACTCCTCGGTGAGCGCGTAGCCGAGGCCCATCAGGCAGCTCCCCTCCA
>JACQVT010000672.1 GCA_016209665.1 Planctomycetota bacterium
GCTCGGCGCCCCCATCGTCACCTCCCAGGCAGGCCGCACCCGGGTGGCCTGGTCCCGGCTGCTGGACGTTGGTCCACCATCGTTCGGCATGTCGGTGTTTCCGCTCAAACGAGAGTTGATCATTCTGGCCACGGCGTGGGTGCTGCTGCTGCCCCCCCGTATCCGCTGGAGAACCGCGGCCATCGGCCTACTGCTGTTGGTTCAGGCGCTCCTTATTATTCGGATGGCCGGCGCGGACCCCATCCACCCGAGGATCGGCGGCATCGTGCTCGGACTGTTGAATCTGCTGGCTGCGGTCGTCATACTGGTCTGGCGTTCGCCGCGTCCGCAGGCCGCTCGAGAAAACGTACCAACCAGCCTGTTTGTTATGAAGGAGCTGGGATGACATCGAACGGCAATGTGCATGTCATCACGCATCCCCTTGTGCAGCGGAAGCTTACGTCAGCCCGCGACGCCCGTTCGCCGAGCGAGGTGTTCCGGCGGTTGCTGGCAGAGATCGCCATGTTGATGGCCTATGAGATCACGCGGACGTATCCGGTCGATCCGGTCGAGGTCAAGACGCCGCTGGGCACGGCCACCGGGACGGAGCTGCGACATGGTATCACGCTGGTGCCGATCCTGCGAGCCGGCCTGGGTATGGCGGACGGCATCCTGCGGCTGATTCCGCAGGCCCGGGTCGGCCATCTGGGCATCTACCGCGATGAAACCACGTTGGCGCCGGTGGTGTATTATAACAAGCTGCCGCCCGACATCGCCGAGACGGACGTGATCCTGATCGACCCGATGCTGGCAACCGGGGGATCGAGCGTGGTGGCGATCGACGCGATCAAGCAGACCGGGGCCAAGACGATCAAGCTGCTGTGCCTGGTCGCCGCCCCGGAGGGGATCGCCCGGCTGACGACGGCCCACCCGGACGTGGCGGTGTATACGGCGGCGATCGACTCGCATCTGAACGAGGATGGCTACATCTTGCCGGGCCTGGGCGACGCCGGCGACCGGATTTTTGGCACTCTGTAATCCCGCGGCCGACGCAGCGTCCATCGGGTAAGAGGTTCGACGGGACAGACAAGTCGGGAGACTGATCATGCCACACATGAAACGAGGTTTTGCGGCAGCGCTGATTGCGATCACGCTGGTCTGGGGGCCGCGGGTCCGGGCGGCGGACACGACCGACATCGAGGCCCCGGCGGGCACGATCGCCGTGTTCCGGCTGGCGGGCGAGCTTCGTGAAGCCCCACCGCAGCTCGACTTCGGCTTCGACGAAGATCGCGTCACCCTGTACCAACTGCTGAACCGGCTCAACAAGGCCAAGAAGGACGCGAAGATCAAGGCCGTCATGCTGCTGTTCGACGAGCCCATGATCGGCTGGGCCCAGCGGCAGGAGATTCGCCAGGCCATTCAGGCTCTCAAGGCCGCCGACAAGGACGTCTACTGCCTGCTCGAGGAGGAGAGCCAGGGCACCTACGCCATGGCCTGCGGGGCGTCGCGGGTCTACATGGCCCCCACCGGGGAGCTGAACCTCATCGGCCTGCACATCGAGCAGGCGTACCTCAAGGGCCTGCTCGACAAGGTCCACGTGCAGGCGGACCTCGAGCACATGGGCGCGTACAAGGGCGCGGGCGAGCCGTTCACGCGGACCGGCCCCTCCGACGAGGCCAAGGAGATGCTCGACTGGCTCATCAAGGACCTCTTCGAGCAGATGGTGCAGCAGATCGCCGAGGACCGCCACTTGCAGCCGGAGGAGGTCAAGGCCCTGATCGACCGCGGCCCGTTCAACCCCAAGGAGGCCCTGGAGGCCAAGCTGATCGACGAGATCGCCTACCCCGAGCAGGTCGTCAAGTCGTTCCAGGAGCGCTACGGCAAGAAAGTGGAGCTGGTCCACAACTATGGGGCGAGGAAGCTGCCCGAGGTCGATTTCTCGAGCCCGTTCGCGATCTTCAAGCTGTTCGGGGAGATGATGTCGAAGAGCAAGGGGGCGGCCAAGTCGCAGATCGCGGTGGTGTACATCGACGGGCTGATCGTTCCCGGCAAGACCGAGGACGACTTCTTCGGGGACGGCGGGATCGTGGGCAGCACCACGATGCGGCGGCTGCTGGCCCGGATCCGCCAGGACGATGCCGTTAAGGCGGTCGTGTTGCGCGTCTCGTCGCCCGGCGGGTCGGCGTTGGCCAGCGACATCATCTGGAACGCCACGAAAGAACTCGGCGACGAAAAGCCCCTGATCGTGTCGATGGGCGACGTGGCGGCGAGCGGCGGGTACTACGTGTCGGTCAGCGGGGCGACGATCTTCGCCGATCCGGGCACGATCACCGGGTCGATCGGCGTTCTGGGGGGCAAGCTGGTGACGGTGGGCCTGTGGAACTGGCTGGGCGTTACGTTCCACGAGTCGTCCCTGGGCCGCAACGCCGACCTGTTCAACACCAACCGGCCGTTCGACGACCGTCAGCGGGCGATCGTCCGCAAATACATGAAGGAGGTCTACGACGTGTTCAAGGAGCGGGTCGTCGCCGGCCGCAAGGACAGACTTAAGGACGAGATTGAGGAGCTGGCCGGCGGGCGCGTGTACACTGGGCGCCAGGCCCTGGCCAAGGGCCTGGTCGATCAGCTCGGCGGGCTGCAAGACGCCATCAAGTTCGCCGCGTCCGAAGCCAAGGTCGGCAACTACGACGTGGTGGAATTCCCCGAGGCCAAGAACTTCTTCGAGATGCTCTTCAAGAGCCTCGCCGGCGAGGAGGACAAAGACCAGGGTGACTCGGTGCAGATCCGGCACCGGGGCTGGCTCCTCACCATGCCGGCGGTGACCGAACTCACCCGCGTGCTGTCGAAGGTCGACCCGGCCAAGTCGCGGATGGTTTTGGAGATGCTCCTGCGGCTGGAAATGCTGAGTCGGGAAAGCACGCTGTTGGTGACGCCCAGCGTCCTGCTGATCCGCTGAGGCTCGGCGTCCAGGCGCTCACGGGGCGACACCCAGCAGGGCTCGGGCGATGGTCTGGACCGGCTCGGACGGACCACGGAAGGCCCAGAGCTGCGAGACGTCGGTCACGGAGGTGACTCCTTCGAGCTGACTGATGGCCGGCGAATGGAACGCCAATTCGCAGTACGCGCCGGTCGCGTTCAGCACGTTGAGCGCCTGCACCGAGTAGCCCAGGTCCTTCGGGTCGTCCTTGGGCACGTCCACGTATTCGCCGGAGGGGTTCACCAGGAAGTTGCACACCACCAGCGAGGACGTATCGCCCGTGCGTCTGAAGTACCCGGCCCGCCCCGTGGCGGACGCCGCCCGGATCGCGATCCTGTGCTCGCCGGCGAAGTCGGTCTTGAACCGGACCACGCGGTCCTCGCAGGTGAGGCGATCGGCGGGGATCTCGCCGCTCAAGAGCCGAGGCTGCGTTCGTGCGTAGGTCGGCACGAGCAGTTCGCCCCCGTGGGGGAGCTGGACGAGGTTCCAGACGCCGATCGGCACGGGCTTGCGCACGCTGTCGCCCATGAAGGACAGGATGGTCCGCTGCGTGTAGCCGGCGTACTGGACGGCGGCCACCTGTGAGGCCCACTGCGGCTCGCGCCGCAGCGGCTGCGGTGCGGGCTCGAACCATCTCACCAGTTCCACCTCCACGTCGCGGAACGAGCGGGCGACGTACAGCGACATCCGCCGGATGAGACCCAGGCGGTCGTGCTTGTGCAGGACCTCGTAAGGAACGCCGTCGAGCTGTTGGGGGCGGACGTGGCGGGAGGTGTCGGGGTAACCGGGGAAGAACAGGTCCAACTCCGGGGCCAGCCACGTCCGGCCGCCGCCCGTGTCGTTGGAGCCCTTCTCGCTGAACAGTCTCCTGGCTGAGTCGGGGAACTCGAGCACCGGATTGGTCCAGAAAAAGTTCTCGTCGCTGCGGGCCGTGCACAGCCCCAGTACCCGTGCGCCATAAGGCAGCAGCAGCAGCCGACTGCCGTCGCCTGGCTCGTACGTCTGCGTCGGCTTGCTCACCGCCGCCAGCGACTTCTGCACCATCTTGAGCATATCGAGGGCCTCACAAGCTGAATGGCACGTCCTAGCGACCCGTTTACCGGACGCTCACGGGTGTCGCCGAGTCCGGTACCGCACGTCCGAATCGGCAGGGCACCGGGAGTTCCGCGTGACCCATGCGCAGATCAAAGTCCTGGAAGGCTTATCGGCTGTCGGCCTTTGTGATGTGAGGTATCCTGGGGGCAGAATCGACGCCGAGCGCGGCGGTCCTCGGCCGCACCACAGCCAGCGCCGGGTACTCCGCCCCCCGCAAGGGACGGATCCCGGCGCTCCCCGACGTACCCTCGCCCCGCCGGCGGCCTACTTGCCGCCCACCGGGGTCAGCTTCATCCCGCATAGGGGGCAGCGCCCGGCATCGGTCTGCACCACGTCCGGATGCGTCGAGCAGGTATACGCCTTGTCCGCCCCGCCGGCCCGCTTGACCATCTCGTCCCGCAGGGCCTTGGTGTACTTGGCGGGGTCGGCCTTGAAGGTCTCAGCGCACTTTTCCCCGCCGACCACGTAGCTCATGCCGTTATGCTCGATGGTCTTGCCGGCGGCTCGTTTGTGGAGGCCCGCGCCGCCCTTGGAGACGCACACCGGGCACACGACCAGGTCGTCCTTGGCCGTCTTACCGTAGGCCGCCAGCCCGGCCGTCGGCCGCAGGGCCTCCTCGAACTTCTTGGGATCCGCCTTGTACTTGGCGATGCAGCCCCCGCAGCAGAAGTAAACCTTCTTGCCGTCCTGCTCGGCGAAGACCGCCGCGTCGACGGCGTTACCACTGATCGGGCAGTGAACCTGCGCGATCGACACTGCGGCCAGCTTCGGCAGGTACTTCTCCGCGCTGGCCGCGAACTTCTTGTCGCAGCCCTTGCAGCAGAAGTACACCCGCTCGCCGTTGTGCAGAGTGGACACGTCGGGGTCGATCTCGCCGCCCATTACCGGGCATTCGGTCTGCACCCGCTGCGGGTACACCTGTTTGTAGACCGCCGGCATGTGCTTCATGGGGTCGGCCTTGAACTTCTCGGCGCAGCCCTTGCAGCAGAACAGGACCTTCTGGCCCTCGTACTCCGTCGAGACGCCGGCGTCGACGGGCTTGCCCGACAGCGGGCAGGTGGCCTGCCCGGCGACCGGCATCTTCGTGACGTGTTCCGATTCGCCCGCCTTCTTGGCGGCCTCGTCGTTCTTCTTCTCGGCCAAGGCGATCAGCGGCACGATCGCGAAGGCCCCTGCGCACACCAGGATCGCTCGTCTCATGGCTATACCTTCCTTCCTGAGAATGGTTGATGGTCCATCTGACAACGAAACCGCGCCGGCGGCGGGTTTATTCCCCGGCCCTTAGAGCCGATCCCAAAACCCTGAAATCCGACCCGCCGGAAGCCGGTCCCACACGGGTTTTGGGATAGGCTTTTAGTGCATCTGGTGCGGCTCGCCGGCCGCCACATCAGGAGCGATGGCCCGAACGACCGCCTCCAGCCCCTCTCCGGGCGGCATCGTGCTCAGCACGCAGTGGCAGGTTGTGGCGCCCATCACGTGCAGCAGCCGCCACGGCCCCACCTGGTCCTGCATGCCGTTCAGATCGCCGATCATGCACCGGGTCGATTGGCCCCGGTTCGTGTTCAACTTCGCGTCGTGCAGGATGATGAACAGGGGTTCGCCGTCGCGATTATAGGTAGCCGCCAGCCCCGGCGAGTCGCCGAACCTGACGCGATACGCCTGGACCAGCCGGTACCCGTCCGGCAACTCGGGCGGCAGGTTGAAACTCAACCCCGGCGCGACCTGCGGGGCCGCCGCCGGCTCGATCGCCTGGGCGTCGTAACGGCCCAGGAACCGTCGGATTGCCCCGTGCACGTCGGCAACGATACCGTCCATCAGTACGCTGTAGTCGATGACCGCCGCGTCGGCCCTCCTCGCGCCGCGGTCCAGCGTCACGGTGAACACCACCGCAGCCCCGATCAACAACGCCACGCTGGCGGCCAGGGCGAGCGGCTGACGCAGCAGCCTGATCACCCCGCGGCCCGCTTGCCGACCCTCCCCGGCGTCCAGTCGCCGCTCGACCGCGGTCCACAGTTCAGCCGGCGCACCGATCTGACCGGCGGAGGCGTACTCACTCAGTCGGCCGGCCAGGGCCGCCAGACCGTCCAACTCGCCCCGGCAGGCCGGGCACTGGGCCAAGTGCGAACGGACGAACTCCGTCTGGCCTGGAGCCAGCTCGGCGTCCAGGTACGGGCCCAACAGATCGTAAACCCTGTCGTAGTCCATCATCCTGTTAGATGCCCGGAGGCCGCCGAATCTTCAGCTTCCCGAGCCACCCGGTCGTCGAGCACGTCCCGAAGCATCCGCCGGGCCCGATTCAGGGCCGAGGCGATGGTCCCCGCCGGCTTGTCGAGCACCCGGGCCATCTCCTCGTAGCTCAACTCGTTGAAGTGGCGGAGGACGATCAGGCCCCGCTCGTACTCCGGCAACCGGGCCAGGGCTTCCCGGACGTCCACCGCGGCGGCGGTCGCCGCGTCCGCCGGCGTCTCCCTGACCGCCGCCGACTGTATCTCCCGAAGCTTGTCCCCGTATCGCCGGCGCCGCCGGAGCAGTTGCCGAGCCTCGTTGATGGCGATCCGATATATCCAGGTCGTCACGTCGGAATCACCCTGGAACCGGTCGATGCCGGCGAAGACCTTCACGTACACGTCCTGGGCGACGTCGAACGCGTCGTCCGCGTCGCCGGTCATCCGCAGCAGCAACCGATAGATCGCATCTGAGGTCCGCGCGTACAGCTCCCGCTGGGCACTGCGGTCGCGTTCGCGGCATCGTCGGATCAGTTCCTGGTCGTTCACGGCGATCCAGCCTCATTGTAGCCGCGTGCCCGAGTTTGCGTAGGGGCGGGACCGGGGGGCGGGCATCCCTGCCCGCCTTCTTCCGTGTCCACCCGTTTGCGTAGGCGCGGGACCCCGTCGGACGCTCAGCCCAGCGACTTGCAGCTTGGCGCGGGGATCGGGCTTACCGTTCTCGCCCTATCCCTCCTCGCCATTGCATTTCGACCCGCAGCCGGTAGGCTTCCCCCGGTGTTGTCCCCCAACCCGGAGTGCACAGATGACCTCGTTTGCCCGTCTCCTGCCGCTGACGATTCGTCGGAATACCGCCATCGCGGCCACCCTGTCCGTCGCCCTGGCCGCCGCGTCGCTGGCGGAAACGCTACACGTGTCCCCGACCGGCAAGGATTCCTGGTCGGGCCGGCTCGCGCAGCCCAACGCCGACCGCACCGACGGCCCACTGGCCAGCCTCGCCGGCGCGCGGGACGCCGTCCGCCGGATCAAGGCCACGGGTCCCCTCGCCGAACCCGTCCACGTCATTTTCGCCGACGGTGAGTATCCCGTCACGCAGCCGGTCGCGTTCGAGCCGGCCGACAGCGGCACCGACGTGTTCCCCATCATCTACGAGGCCGCCGACAAGGCAACGCCCATCATCACCGGCGGGCGCCGCATCACGGGATGGACCCGCTCCGCCGACAACGTCTGGACCGCCGACGTGCCCCAGGTCCGCGCCGGCGAGCCTCGCTTCGAGCAACTGTTCATCAACGGCCGCCGCGCCGTCCGGGCCCGCAGCCCCAACCAGTGGTATCACTATATCCTCGACCGCGTGGACTACGGCCCCGAGCCCGGCCGCGGCAAACCCGCCGACCTGTCACACCGCGCGTTCATCGTCCGCCCCGGCGATATCCAGCCCTGGCCCGACCTCAAGGACGCCCTGCTCATCGTCTACGAGTCCTGGGACACCGTCTTCTCGCACATCGCCGAGTTCGACCCGCAGACGAATCGAGTCGTGCTGACCCAGGGCACATCCTGGAAGCTGTTCCAATGGGGTCCCAACCAGCGTTTTGTGGTTGAGAACGTCGCCGCGGCCCTCGATGCGCCGGGGGAATGGTTCCTGAGCCGCGAAGGGAAACTCAGCTACATTCCCCTGCCCGGCGAGGACCTGGCCTCTGCCGAAGTCGTCGCCCCGCTGGTCGAGAGCTTCGTGCACTTTACCGGCCGGCCCGAGAAGGGCGAATCCGTCGAGAACATCGTGGTCTCCGGCCTGCATTTCCGCCACGCGGACTTTCGCCTGGGCGACAAGGACGCCCCCAGCCTGCAAGCGGCCTTTCACGTGCCGGCGGTGGTGATGGCCGACGGGGCCGCCAACGTCGTGCTACGGGACATCGAGATCGCCCACGTGGGTTCCTACGGCGTGTGGTTCCGCCGCGGCTGCCGCAACTGCCGCCTCGAGCGCAGCTACATCCACGACCTCGGCGCGGGCGGCGTCCGCCTTGGCGAAGGCGCCATACGCGAGAACCCGGCCGAGCGCACGGGCAACATCATCGTCGACAACAACATCATCCGCGACGGCGGCCGCATCTACCCGGCCGGCGTCGGCGTCTGGCTCGCCCAGACCGGCCACAACCGCGTCACCCACAACGAGATCGCCGATTTCCGCTACACCGGCGTGTCCGTCGGCTGGACCTGGGGCTACGGACCCACGCTCGCCGTCCACAACACCATCGACTTGAACCACATTCACCACATCGGCTGGGGCGTGCTCAGCGACATGGGCGCGGTGTACACCCTCGGCCGGTCGTTCGGAACCAGCGTCTCGCACAACGTCGCCCACGACATCTACTCCTACGGCTACGGCGGCTGGGGCCTGTACAACGACGAGGGCACGTCATACATGGTGCTGGAGAATAACCTGGTCTACAACACCAAGACCGGCGGCTACCACCAGCACTACGGCCGGGAAAACATCATCCGCAACAACATCTTCGGCTTCGCCCTGGAAGGTCAACTGCAGCGCAGCCGGGTCGAGCCGCACCTGTCGTTTTCATTCACCAACAACATCCTTTATTACAACCGGGGGAAGCTGCACGACGGCCACTGGGGCGACGACAAGGTCCATCTGGCCAGCAACCTCTACTGGAATGCCGCCGGTCCCGTCGTCTTCGACGGTGGCAAGGATCTGACCGCCTGGCAACAGACCGGCAAGGATGTCGCCTCAATCGTCGCGGACCCCATGTTCGAGAACCCGGCCAACCTCGATTTCCGCCTGAAGACAGGCTCGCCCGCCGGCAAGATCGGCTTCAAGCCGTTCGATCCTGGCAAGGCGGGCGTCTACGGCCGCAAGGAGTGGATCGCCCTGGCGAGCAGCGTAAACTATCCGCCCGTCGAGTTCGCCCCGGCCCCACCGCCGGCGCCGCTCACGCTGCACGAGGATTTCGAGTCGGTACCGCTGAACGCTCCGCCGCCGCGGGCGATCGTGGCCGTCGAGAAGAAGGGCGACTCGGTCGCGACTACCGACCAGGCCGCCGCCGGCGGCAAACAGTGCCTGCGGCTCGTCGACGCCCCCGGCCTGTCCCGCGAGTTCTACCCGCACTTGTTCTACCAGCCGGCGCACGCGGCCGGGACGAGCCGTTGCCGCTTCGACGTGCGCGTCGGGGCCGGAGCGCATTTGTATCACGAGTGGCGTGACCAGGCTTCGCCCTACCACGCCGGCCCGCACCTGACCCTCCGCGACGGTAAGCTAGAGGTGCCCGGCCAACCCGCCGTCGCCGTGCCCGCCGGCCGTTGGCTGCGCGTCGACATCGCGACCCGCCTCGGCTCCGACTCGACCGGCACGTGGGACCTCACGGTCACAGCACTCGCGGACCGCCCGGCGGACGCCCCGGCGACCGATACCGCCGCGGCCAACGCCCCCGCGCCCGATACCCCCGCGGCCGACGCCCCGTCCGCGGCGGAGCGCCCCATCGCCCGATGGACGGACCTCAAATACGTGAACCCCGAGTTCCGCCGCCTCGACTGGCTGGGCTTCGTCAGCAACGGGAC
>JACQVT010000691.1 GCA_016209665.1 Planctomycetota bacterium
GCGCAGGAGGGCCGCTGGTTCTGCATCCTCAACCTCAACGCGGCGCACGCGGAGACGGGTTGGGACTACGACGACGGGACCCCAGCGACCCTGCACAGCTTCGGCGACCTCACCACGAGCAAGTACCGGCGCTACCTCGCCTGCCTCGAGGCGGCGGATCGGGAGCTCGGCAGGTTGCTGGACGGTCTCGACCTGGCGACGACCACGATCATCGTCGTCGGGGACAACGGAACACCGGGAGACGTTCTCGATTCCGCCATCCCGACGGGACACGGCAAGGGCAGCGTCTATGAGGGGGGAGTGAACGTCCCGCTGATCGTCGCCGGCATGGCGGTGGACGCCTCCTTGGCGGGCACCGAGGAGGACGCCCCGGTCCACGTCGTGGACATCCACGCCACGGTGCTGGAACTCGCGGGCCTGGACCCCGCGGAAGTCGCCGCGACGTACGGGATCACCACCGACTCGGTGAGCTTCGTGCCGTATCTTTCACCGTCCTCGACGGTGACGCGCCCGGTGCTCTCGGGCCTCTACGACACGACCCTGATCTCCTATCTGACGGGATCCAGAGACTGGTTGCGCAAGTCGGCCTTTTGTGAGTCGTTCCCCACGAACGGCTACCCGTCCGGGAAGTCGGACCGGGCGATCCGGAACTACCGGTTCAAGTACATACGCTACACCAGCAAAGAGGGTGTGGAGACCGAGGCCTTCTACGACCTGCGCAAGGACCCCACCGAGTCGAACAACCTGGTCGACGCCGGCATGACCACCTCCCTGCAGCGGACGAACTACGCCTACCTCCAGGGGCGACTGGACGAGCTCCTGGCAAGCGAACCGTGATACCTGCGGGAGTCTGCGGTCGGGTGGCCGGCGGTGGTCATCCGACCGTGCCCCCCCAGATCGTCACGTCTCGGGCCGGAGACCGCCGGGAGCCTCCGGTCCGATCACCACGGTCCACTCGGAGTCGAGATCCTCGGGGCGGGAAAGTCCCTCCATGAGGATCTCGCGCAACGTTTCTCGCAGTTGCTTCCGCACCGGAAAACTCGGCGGATCCTGGTCCGACACCCGCATCACCTCTCAGGCGAGGTGATCTCCTCGTGGAGGAACTCGACCAGGCGTCGTGCGTTCTTGGGGGTGAGGTCGGCGCATGGGCTCCCGTTGCCTCGAAGATCGGCGAAACCGGCCCCTGCCCCCGGGAGGAGTCGGGATTGTACCGCCGGCAGGCGCGACATAGAATCCAATTGCCATCGGGTTGGGCTGTTTGGTCGGGCGATCATCCATGCCACTGGAAGACCGGATCGAATGTCTGCTGTGCGGCCGGTACTTCCGGTTCCTGGGCTGTCATCTCCTCCGCCGGCATAGCATCTCGGCCGACCAGTACAAGAAGCGGTTCGGTGTGGCCAAAGTGACCTGCCCCGAAGTCCGTTACCGAATAGGCCAAGCGGCGATTCGCCGCGGTTGGGGGAAACGGGCTTGGACCGACGAGCGGATCTTGCGGAAGATCCGCAAACGGGTCGCCCAGGGTGTGTCGCTGGCGCGCACCCGACTGGCGCGACTCGAGCCCGCGCTCGTGCAGGCGGCCACCAAGCACTTCGGCTCGTGGCGCGCAGCCGTTCAAGCCGTCGGGCAGGACTACGACCGTGTCCGGCTTCACGTCAGCGACCGGATCTGGACTCGCGCCGGCATCTGCCAAGCCATTCTGGCCCGCCATGCGCAGGGTTTGCCGCTCAACTACCAGGCCGTGTCCGATCAAGATGTCCGAATCTGTTCGGCCGCCTTGTACCACTTCGGCTCTTGGGCCAAGGCGGTTGATGCCGCCGGGCTGGACTATCGCGGGGTCCGCGCCAAGGAATCGGCCAAGCGCTGGACGGTAGTTGTGGTTCTGCGGGAGATCCGGCGGTTGGCAAGAGCGGGCCTGAACCTGGCCCCGAAGAGCGTGCGCCGCCAGCATGACCGGCTCTATGGCGCGGCCTACCGGCTCCTGGGCGGCTGGCAGGCCGCGCTCCTTCGTTGCGGCATCAACCCGGCAGCCCAATGCTCGAAGCCGGAGTGGAGCCGGGAACGGGTGATCGAGGCGATTCTGGCCGAGCGTGAAGCCGGGCGGTCGCTACAGCCGGCAGCCGTTCGGCGGCGCTACCCGAGTCTGGACGGGGCCGTATCGCGGTACTTTCCAGGCGGCTGGCGGGTCGCGCTGGCGGCGGCGAGGCTGGATCCCGACACGATCCTGGCGACCCGCCAGTGGTCTCGCGAGCGCGTACTGGCTGCATTACAGGAACGGCAAGACGCCGGGCGGTCGCTCGTCTACGTGCACGCTCGGCGCGACAATCTCGCCCTCGTCAATGCGGCCGAGCGTATTCTCGGGACGTGGGCAAAGGCGGTTCGGGCACTGGGGCTGTCGTATCGGGAAGTCCAGGTCGCGGGTGGCGTCCGACGCTGGAGTCGGGACAGCATCCTTGCTGCTCTGGCCGGTGACTTGTCCGCTGGGCTGTCGGTTCGGCGCAAGGACGTAGAGGCGCGCTATCCCGGGCTCTACAAAGCCTGCTTCTATTACTTCCGGGGCGGCTGGCGACGGGTGCTCGAACGAGCGGCCAAGCGGGCGCGGAGGTAGGGATTATCGTTGGGGGGACGCCAGGATGGGGTTCAACCAGGCACAAGTCGATTCGCTCTTGGCAGCCTGCCACCGTCGATGCTGCATCTGCCACAAGTTCTGCGGCGTGAAAATGGAGTTGCACCACATCGAGCAGGCGGCGGATGGCGGAAGTGACGACCTCTCGAACGCCGTTCCCCTCTGCTTCGAGTGCCATGCGGAGATCGGGCTCTACAACGACAAGCATCCGCGCGGTCGGAAGTTCCATCCCAACGAACTAAGGCACCACCGAACGCAGTGGCTTGATGTCTGCAAGGACCGTCCGGAAACCCTGATGGACGCCCCGCAGATGCGTGAACCTGGGTCGCTGGAGCGCCTGCTGCATGAACTGGAATTCGATTCCCGGATCGCTGGTCACCTTCACGCGCACGAACTTGGATGCCCATTCGAGACAGGCCAGTTCGTTGCCGCAATTGCCAGCGGGACGCTCCTGTGGCTGGAAGAGAAGACCGCTGCCCTGGTGGATGAAGCCTACATCGCGATGAGGCTGGCAAACGCCGCCGTTGCTTCCGCGTTTGCTCAACCGCTTGGGAATGGCAGAAACACCCTCTTGAACGAAGGTCAGGATGCTGTGCGGAAAGCGGGCGAGAA
>JACQVT010000692.1 GCA_016209665.1 Planctomycetota bacterium
GAGAATGGAGAATGGAGAATGGAGAATGGAGAATGGAGACAGGATAGCGGGCGGCGGCGCCGATGACTGAAGCGGTGTCTCCACTCTCCACTCTCGACTCTCCATGCGGCAACATGCACGAGATCCTCATCTTTGTATCCATCGTGTGTCTGGCCGCGTTGATACAAGCCTTCGTCGGCTTTGCCGGAGCGTTGACTGCCGTCCCCTTGTTCGCGGTATTTCTCTCCCCGAAAGAGGCCATCCCGACGTACAACATGGTCATGCTGCTGATCGACGTGTGGCTGGTGTTCGAGGCCCGCCGTCACGTGCAGTGGCGGAGCGTCGGCAAGCTCCTGCTGGGCGGGTGCGTCGGGGTCCCCATCGGTGCCTTCGGACTCAAGCACCTGCCGGTGGGAGTCATCAATGTCGTCATCAGCGTGATCACCTGCACGTTCGCGATCCTCCTGCTGATGAAGGTCCGAATCCGCCTGAGGGGGACCACCGGCACCCAGGTGGGCGTCGGTCTCCTGAGCGGCCTGCTGGGCGGCTGCATCTCTCAGCCCGGGCCGCCGGTGACCCTCTATGGCCTCGCCCGCGACTGGGACAAGAACACCTTCCGGACGACGCTTCTGAGCTATTTCATGTGCCTCTGTGCGATGGCCGTCGTCTCCTACTGGTGGGTGGGTCTGATCGCCCGGAAGAACCTGATGGCCTTCTCCGCCACCGTCGTGCCGGCGATTCTGGCTTCGGGGATCGGGCTCGTTCTCAAGAACCGGGCCAGCGAAGCAGGATTCCGTCGGGCAGTCCTGATGGTCGTCATCGCGGTCAGCATCATCAGCGTCTCGCGGTCGCTGTGGAGATGGTGAAGGACCGCGCCGGGGCGTTTGCTCGGGGCCGGCGGGGATGCCATCGAGGTTCTCCGGCCGCCCTCACTCCGCACAGTTCGGATCCGCGAGACGGTCCGGCCCGCTCCAGCACCGCTGAAAGACGGCAAAGTCGACCTGATCCACGTCGTCATCGTCATCAAGCCGGGCGCTTCGGCAATCAGGGTCAGGCTGCGGCATGGCCGGGCCCGAGGCGCAGCCCGAGAGAATCGCCAGATCGGCCGCATCGACGTCGGCATCATAATCCAGATCCGCCCGACAGGAGACGAAAGGCCCGACGGCGAACGGCGTGTTCGTGTTGGCAAAGTACAGCCAGGCGGTGGGGGCGACACCGCACCACGTAGGGAGCCAGATGCCATCACCCGACCACGTCTCCTGGTTCGGCAGACCCGGCGGCAGGGGCGGAGTCCCGGGCATGCAACCGCCCGGTTTGCGAGCTGGGTTCAGCACGTTATCCAGCAGCGATTGGGCCCCGGGGCCACGGGCGCACACGTACTGAGCCACACCCTCATACCAGACCGAAAACGGTCCTTGGCCATCCATCGCTTCCACGATGTGCCGGAAGTCCCAGGTCCGTAGCGCCTCGGCCGCGAAACCAAGTGCGGCCAGGCAACGCACCGGCCGACCCGTCGCAACGTGCAAGGGGCCGCCCCACGCCTGGGAGTCGAGCGAATTCCAGGAGCCGCTCGTGCGCCCCCCGAGCCATCGCTGCTGATCGACATCCCACACGCAGGTGTCGAGGTAGGCCAGAACCGCGTCCGCTTCGGCATAAAAGGCGGTGGCCTGAAAAGCCCACCACGCGTCAATGTTGCCCTCGGTGACCCAGTGGACGGCCCTCCCCCCACAATCGTCGTAGAGTTGGGTCTTGAGATAGGCCGCGCCTCGAAGCGCGCTTCGGGCGTACTCCAGACTTTGCACGTGGCCGGCGTACCTGGCGAGGGCGTAGACCATCCAGGAAGTATCGCCGACCCAGAACTCCGCCGCGGGGTCGTTCATCGACACCGGCAGGCCGGTCGTGGTGTCGTACCGCCGGTGCCACGAACCGTCGGGCAACTGCAAGGCGGCGATCGCTTCGGCCAAGTCGGCGGCCTCGTCGGGGTGCTCGTGCATTAGCACCAGCAAGGCCAAGGCCTGATCGTACAGATAGGCCCACGGCCCCGCGTCGCCTTCCCATGAAGGGATGAGGTGGGTATTCGGATCCTGACGGCCGGCGATCCACTCCGCGGCGTCGGCTGCGACGGCCGAATTGCCGGTGAGCCGCTCGAAACCCAAGGGCACGGTCCGGGGTTTACTGTTGGCCGACGCGACGAGGTCGATACACAGCGTGCCGGCGGTGTTGGGAGGAAGGTGGGAGTAGTCGAGATCGTTCCCGCGGGCGACGGCGATGAGGATTTCACGGATATCGGACCAGTCCAGGACTCCGTCGCCGACGCCCGGGTCCTGGTCGTTGAACAGCCGGTGGTCGAGGTAGGCGTGGACGCAGGCGGGCACGTGAGCCACCCGCGGGACGTGCAGGATGAACTCGTCGTCGCCGTCCTTCACCTTGACCTCCAGCCGGTGCTCGGAAGTCGCCGGGCTGCCGCAGTACCACAGCCCGATGAAGTCGTCCTGGCAGAGGTCCAGCGGCTGGGCGAAATGATGGTAGGCGATAACCCAGTTTCCCGTGCCCAGGTCATAGTCGATGCGGATGCCGTTGCCATCCACGCCGTCGCAGGTCCCCAGGGCTGCCGACGCCCCCGCGGGCAGGATCAGGCTCCACTCAGACGGGTCGTCACAGTCCTGAATCACCGCGGTCGACCACGCCAGCCGCGGAAAGTTCCCCGCGGGATCGACCTGCGGACTCCAGTTCAACTCCGCCGCTGAACCAGGGACGGCGATGCTCAAGCTGAGCGCCAGGAACGTGGCTGCGCGCCGGCGGGCGTGCATGGGTCCACCTCCGCAACCAGTATACCCGATAAGTGCGCCTCCCTGTGCGTAGGCCCGTCCATGTCGAGGTCCAGGACCAACCGTCTGTCCGGACACCATGGCCGTCCGCCTGCCCGGTCCGGGGTGGACACTCCCAAATCCCACGTCCAGGTCGGACGGATTGAGATTCGCCCGAAAACGCGGTAGAATATCAGGCTGCGGAGCGAGCGGTTCAGCGACCCCTTCTTTCGGAGGGCTCATGCGATTACGTGCGGTGCCGTCCAGCCGGTCGGGATGGACTCTACGCGGCCTGGTTGCGCTGGCGGGCATGGTGGTGGCTGCGATCGGATCTTCGGCTTCGGCGGCGCGGCCGCTCGGCGTCGACGTGTCGCAGTTCCAGGGCACGATCGACTGGAACCAGGTCTACGCCGGCGGCCGCGTGTTCGCGTTCATCCGGGCCACGCACGGTTCGCTCAACGACACGAAATTCCTGTTCAACATGCCGGCCGCCCGCAACGCCGGCGTGCTCGCCGGCGCCTACCACTTTGCCGTGCCCGTTTACGACGAGGACTACGACCTGCCGGGCGCCCACCCGCAGACCGAGGCCGCCCGCTTCCTGAACCAGGCCCGCAACTTCCTCATCCCCGGCTATCTGCGCCCCGTGATCGACGTGGAGCTGGGCGGCGGCCAGACCCCCGTGGGGGCGGCCAACCTTTCCGATTGGACCAACGCCTGGATCGAGGCCGTCGAGCAGCAGACCGGCGTCGAGGCCATCGTCTATTGCAACAGCAACTACGCGAAGAACTACCTCAACTCCACGCTAGCTTCGCGGACGCTGTGGATCGCGGACTGGACCTACCCCAGCAATCCTGATACCGCCCAGCCGACGCACGGCACCGGCCTCTGGTCGAACTGGGTGTTCTGGCAATACTCCAACATGGGGAACACGGCCGGCAACCCCAGCGTCCCGGGCATCAACGCCCGCGTCGACCTCGACGTGTTCAACGGTACGCTGGCCCAGTTGCAGAACTACGTCATCGCCCCGACGGCCGTGATCAGCCTCTCGCCCGCTTCGTTGTCCCGGACCGTCCGCCAGTTCGTGAATCCCGCCAGCCAGACGTTCACGGTCCGCAACACGGGGCCGGGGACGATGGTCTACGAGGTGCTCACCGCGGGTGCCTGGCTGAGCGTGAATCCCGACGGCGGCACCAGCGCGGGGGAAATCGACACCATCACCGTCAGCTACTCGACCGCCGGCCTGAACGTCGGCACGCACAACGGTACGATCATCGTCACGAGCCTGCTGGCCAATAACTCTCCGCAGACGATCGAAGTGACGATGACCATCACCCCGACCCCCGGCAACCTCGACCACGACGGCGATGTCGATGCGGACGACCTGGCCATCCTCCTCGGTTGCATCACCGGCCCCGGTCAGGGCCCGCCGGCCGCCGGCTGCGCGGAGGCGGACCTCGACGGGGACGGCGACACGGACCAGTCGGACTTCGGCGTCTTCCAGAGGTGCCTCAGCGGCACCGGTATTCCTCCGGACCCCTACTGCGCCCCGTAGGCCCAGCCGTTCATCCACACCACTACCCGGCACGGGTCGGTTTCGATTCAGTTCGCGGTCAACGTCAGCCGCGTCCCCGCCCCAGAATCATCCCCATCGTGGCCGGATGAAGTCTCGATCCGGGACTTCTGTTGCATCAAGTTAGCATTTATGATATGTTAATGATATGAAATGGGAATCCCTGCTGGCCCTGCTTGGCCACGAGCCGGTCTTCTCGTCGGCGTTGATGCTGGCCGGCAACGTGTCGGTCGCTCAGGTCCGCTTGCAGTTGTCGCGCTGGGCGAAGGCCGGCCGGCTGCTTCAGCTCCGGCGTGGTGTCTATATACTGGCACCCGCGTGGCGCAAGGCGGAACCTCATCCATTTCTGGTAGCTAATATGCTTCAGCGAGGATCATGCGTGAGTTTGCAATCCGCACTGGCGTTCCATGGGGTCATCCCCGAGCACGTGCCGGTGGTGACCAGTGTCGGGCCCGGCCGCCCGGAGACGGTGCGCAACCCACTGGGCGCCTTCCAATTCAGCCATGTGGCCCGAGGCCTGCTGTACGGCTATACCCGGCTGGAGGTTGCCCCGCGGCAGTTTGCCTTCGTGGCCTGCCCGGAGAAGGCGTTGCTGGATCTGGTTCACCTGACTCCGGGCGCGGACTCGCCTGCGTACCTTTGTGAGCTGCGGCTGCAGAACACGGACGCGATGAGTGCCCAGGTGCTGCACGAGTTGGCCGAACGCAGCGGCAGGCCCAAACTGCTCCGGGCGGCCCGGCTCGCGGGACCGCTTCTCTCCGCCGAGGGGGAGTTGTTATGAAGGAGTATCTCCGACAACTGTTGGGACAAGCCGACAATGACCTCGCCCGCGGGTGCCTGTTGCGGGAGTATCTCCAGGCCCGGATTCTCGAGTTGTTCCAGGCTCGGGGGGTATTCTTGCGATGGGCGTTTCTGGGGGGCACGGCCTTGCGCTTTCTGTACGCGATCCCCAGGTTCTCGGACGATCTGGACTTCTCGCTCATCACCCCCGGGGAGGACGCCGGTCTTAGAACGGTGCTCGCTGGCGTAAAGCGTGCGCTGGAAATGGAAGGGTACCGAATCGAGGTCAAGGTCAGCGACCGAAAGACAGTTGCTTCCGCTTTCGTCAGATTCCCGGGGCTGCTCCACGAACTCGGGCTCTCGCCCCATGCGTCACAGGCGCTTTCGATCAAGGTGGAAGTGGATACCCGGCCGCCGTCGGGGGCAGGCATCGAGACCTCCGTGGTCCGTCGGCATGTGACTCTTCACCTATGCCACCACGACAAGGCGTCCCTGCTGGCAGGCAAACTGCATGCCGTGTTGAGTCGGCCCTGGGCCAAGGGACGAGATCTCTACGACCTCGTCTGGTACCTGGCCGATCGGACGTGGCCGGCGCCGAACTTGGAACTACTGAATGCCGCACTGGGCCAGACCGGCTGGAAAGGTCCGATCCTGACGGGAGTCAACTGGCGCCTCGAGGTCTGGCGACGGATCGAGGCCCTGGATTGGGCCAAGGCCCGAGCCGACGTGCGGCCGTTCCTGGAACGCGAGCGGGACCTTGACCTCGTGACGGCAGACACGCTCGGCAGTCTCTTGAGCTGATCCTGATCGGCCTACGATGGATGGTAGTCGGTTTTCGTGGCCGGCCCGTTGGTCAGCATGTGTCCGTTCCGCCCCCCGCTGCCCGCGTGGTCCATTTCAAGCTCGGTCACGCCGCTTGACACTGTCGGCCATTCCGTTCTATACTTGCCGGACTGGACTTATGCCGTTTCCTATTGTTGCACAAGAGGTTACATCGAGCGAACGATCCTGCGGTTCCGAGGGTTGAGCGTGGCCAAGCACAAACAAGCACCGGCGAAGAAGAGCAAGCCGAGGGCCAACCGGGGCGGTGCCGGTCGATCCGCGAAGGGTGCCCGCAAGCCGTCGTCCTCCCCGGCGGCTTCGCGATCGGCATCGAGTCCGGCCGGCGTGAAGAAGTCGTCCACCAGTGGGGACAAGGCCAAGCCGCCGGTCCCGAAGTCCACCGCGGGCGAGATTCGCCGGAGCGAACCCGCTCCGCGAGGTGAGCCGGCCACGAAGGCCGCGGCCCATCCTGTCGCCAAGGTCCAGCCGCCGGCCGGCTCACCACGGCGAGCAGACAAGAAGTCCGCCGCAGGCGAGGGCAGTTCACCCGCCGGGGCGGGCCGTGGCGAGCCGGCATCGGGTAAGGCCGGCGCGGCCACATCGCCCCGGCCGGCGAGAGGCAAGAAGAACCTGCTGCCGCCCAGGCCCCCGGTCAAGCTCAACCGCGCCGGCCAGGTGGCGGGCGTCTTGCAGGCGGCGCGATCGGTGGCCTCCAAGGCCACCAAGATCGTCGAGACCACCAAGGAGCGCAAGAGCCACCTCACCGCGGAGGAACTGGCGGAGTTCAGGCAGATCCTTCTCGACAAGCGGCGGGAGCTGGTCGAGGACATGGTGAACCTCGAAGGCGAGGCCAAGCGGTCAGGCGGGGAGGGTGGGGCGCTCTCGGGCACGATGCCCATCCACATGGCCGACCTGGGCACGGACACCTGGGAGCAGGAGTTCACCCTCAACCTCATTGAGAAAGAGCGGACGATCGTCCGCGAGATTGACGAGGCCCTTGACCGCATCGAGAAGAAGACGTACGGAACCTGCCTGGCCACGGGCCGACCGATCTCCAAGGCCCGCCTGCGGGTGAAGCCCTGGGCGAAGTACTGTATTGAATACGCTCGCAAGCGCGAGCTGGGGCTGACGTGACCAACGCTGACTCAGCCATCAGGAGCGTGCCGTCGCACCTGCGGCTGTGGCTGGTGACGGTGGTCGGCCTGGGCGTCGACTTGTGGTCGAAGCACTGGGCGTTCACGCGGCTCGATCCGAGTTCGATCCACGATGGGTACGTGGTCGTCCCGCACCTGATCACGTTCCGCCAGTCGTTGAATCCGGGGGCCCTGTTCGGTCTGGGCAAGGGACTGACGCCGGTTTTCATTGCCGCCTCGCTGCTGGCCCTGGGGTTCGTGCTGTTCCTCTTCCGTCACAGCACCTCGAAGCGCTGGAGCCTGCACGTCGCGCTGGGCCTGGTCCTGGCCGGAGCGCTCGGCAACCTGTACGACCGGGCGCGCGTGATCGCCGACGTGGTCAAGTACACCGAGAACGGCCGCCGCGTCACGGTCATCGGCAAGGTCACGAACCCCGGGCAAAGCCCGATCCTGCTGGGTTCCTGGCCGGACGGGCAACATCCCCGTCCGATTCCCGCCCACCGCGACCCCGAGGTCCGCTCGATGGGCGTGGTCCGGGATTTCGTGAAGATCGAGCCGCATTTCCAGCTCGGCGGCTACCGGATCGACCTGTGGCCCTGGGTGTTCAACGTGGCGGACGTGCTCCTCGTGGCCGGCGTCGCAATCCTGATGCTCAATTTCTGGCGGGAACGCCGACAGGAGCGGGCGACCCAGGCGGCGGCGGCCGCCGCACAGACCGAGTGCACGGGTGACGCCGGCTCGGTTTGACGGCCCTACCGTCGGCGTGCCATCATCCCGACTATGCTTGGTTCGCGAGGCGACCCCAAACCGTTTACCGCCGCCGAGCCTGCTCGCCGTGGCGAGACCGCGTTCATGGAGCGGACGTTCGCGCTGGCGGCGCGGGGCCGGGGCCGCGTCGAACCGAACCCGATGGTCGGGTGCGTGCTCGTGCGCGGCAGTGAGATCGTGGGCGAGGGCTACCACCGGCGGTTCGGCGGGCCCCACGCCGAGGTCGAGGCGATCCGGGCCGCGGGCCCGGCCGCCCGCGGGGCAACGGCCTACGTCACGCTCGAGCCCTGCTGCCATCACGGCAAGACGCCGCCCTGCACCGACGCCCTGCTGGCCGCCGGCATCAAGCGGTTGGTGGCGGCCATGCGCGACCCGTTCGAGAAGGTCCGCGGGCGGGGTCTGGCCATCCTCCGCCGGGCGGGCGTGCGGGTGAACGTCGGCCTGTGCGAGCAACAGGCCCTCCGGCTGAACGGGCCCTACATCAAGCGACAGAAGCTGGGCCTGCCGTGGGTCATCCTCAAGTGGGCCCAGAGCATCGACGGCAAGATCGCCACTCGGACCGGCGACTCGAAGTGGATCAGCGGCGAGCGGTCGCGGCGGTGGGCGCATCAACTCCGCGGACGGGTGGACGCCATCGTCGTCGGCGTGGGCACGGTGGTGGCGGACGACCCGCTGCTGACCCGCCGTCACGGCCGGCCCCGGCGCGTCGCCACCCGGATCGTTCTCGATCCCCGGCTCCGCACGCCGCGACGATCGCAGCTTGTGCAAACCGCAAGATCGGTTCCGACGATCATCGTCACGTCCAATGCGGTCACGCGGACGAGAAAGCAGCCGTTCACGCAGGCGGGCATCGAAGTGTTGGGCGTCCGCACACGCCGCAACGGTCTGGATCTGCGAGCGCTGCTGGTCGAGTTGGCCCGCCGCGGCATGACCAACGTGCTCGTCGAAGGCGGCGGGCGGACGCTCGGTACGTTCTATGACGCGGGCCTGGCCGATGAGGCGGTGGTGTTCGTCTCCCGCCGACTGATCGGCGGGGCGGCTTCGCCTTGTGCCCTCGGCGGCTGGGGACCGTCGGAAATGAAGCACGTGCCGTGGCCGGTCGACGTGAGGCTCACGCGGTGCGGACAAGACGACGTGTATCAGATCCTCCTGGCGCCAACGCCCGCGATCTGAGTCTCCTTACGCCTCAACCAGTTCGTAAACCTTACCGTGCTGTTTGAGCCACGCCACGTCGCCCGTAGCGGCGCGGCGTCCGACCTCATCGAGTAGGCGCGCGGTGTCGGGGCTGAGAATCGGTTCATCCGGAGCCTCGGGCGAATATGTGACCTCGATGGGCACTTCAACGAGGTATCGGCCCCGTCGCACGCTCGTCACCTTCTTCTCGCGAATCTGCTCCATGATTTCACCCGCGATCGTAAACTGAGCACACCTTTCATCGTATTCGGTTCTCGGAGCGGGTTCCAACTGTCTCGTCCGCCTGAACCAGCGTCATCCACCGCCACCGGCCGCGCAACGAGAAGTAGCTTGCTTTCGCCTGTACGAGGCTCAACAATAGGGTGTCATGATTGCCGACGGCACACAACTCATCGGCGTGCTGCTGATCCTGGCCGGGGCGGTTGGGTATCTGACCCTCCATTACCGCCGCGTCATCAAGGGCGATGGCGGCGGATGCGGTTGCGGCTGCGGCGTGTCGGCGAAGCGGCCGCCCTCGCAGTCGGCCCCGACATCGCCGGCGCCGGCCGGCACGCAGCAGTTCCTGCCCGCCGAGAATCTCGCCGACCTGGCGGCCCGGCATCGGCAGGAACGTGATGCCGGCGGCGCGCCGGCGGCTCAAAACAACGAGTCCCCACCCCCGTGACCACCGATCAGACCGCGTCCAACGAATGGCTCGACCAACTGGAAGAGTTGGACGCCCAGGGTCTGCGGCGGCGGCTGCGGCGGGTCGACTCCGCTCAGGGCGCGTACGTCACGGTCGACGGCCGGCGGATGTGCTGCTTCGCGAGCAACAACTACCTGGGCCTGGCCAACCACCCGCGGGTGGTCGCCGCCGTCCGCGACGCGGTCGAGCGGTGGGGGTGGGGGGCGGCCGCCTCGCGGCTGATCACCGGCCACATGGGTCCGCACGAGCAGCTCGAGGCCCGCCTGGCCGCGTTCAAGGGCACCCCGGCCGCCCTCGTCTGCGCGACGGGCTACCAGGCGAACCTCGCCGCTGTGCGCGGCCTGGCCGGTGTGGGCGACATGGTCATGATCGACAAGCTCGATCACGCGAGCATCGTCGATGCCGCCCGCGGCTGCGGGGCCGTCCTGCGTGTGTTCCCGCACCGCGACTACGCCAAGCTGGAGCGGATACTGAGGCGGGCCGGCGATTTCCAGCGTCGCATAATTGTCACTGATTCGCTGTTCAGCATGGACGGTGACTTCGCCGACCTGCCCCGGCTCGTCGAGCTGAAGCGCAGGTACGACGCCCTGCTGTGCATCGACGAAGCCCATGCCACCGGTGTATTCGGTGAGCACGGACGCGGAGCGGCCGAGGCGATGGGCGTCGAGCACGAAATCGACTTGGTCGTCGGCACACTGAGCAAGGCGCTGGGCGGCATCGGCGGCTTCGTCGCGGGCCGGGCCGAGATCATCGATTGGCTGATCAACACCGCGGGGCCGTTCATCTACACGACGGCCCTGCCGCCCGCGGCCTGCGCCGCTGCGATGGCCGCCCTGGACATCGTCGAGCACGAGCCCGGGCGGCGGCAGCATCTGCTCGAACTCGCCGCGTACCTGCGGCACGAGTTGGCCGAGGTCCGCGGCCTCGACATCGCCGGTTCGACCCTTGACACGCAACGCGGCCCTGCCGCTCGGAGCCGCGAAGCGGCTGTTGCGTGTCAAGGGTCGACCAGCCAGATCGTGCCGCTGATCGTCGGCGACGCCCGTGAAGCTGTTCGCCTGGCCGACACTCTGGCCGACGAGGGCCTCCTGGCGCTGCCGATCCGTCCGCCGACCGTGCCCCGCGGCACCGCCCGCCTGCGGATCAGCCTGTGCTGCGAGCACACGAAAGCCGACGTGGACCGACTCCTCGCCGCGGTCGATCGCCATTGGCCGCGCGCCCAATGAGGCAACCCACCGCCGCACCCCGTCAGGTAGGCTGCGTGACAGAATCGGCGGGGCATCTCAGAGCCCCGAGCGCAAGCGAGTGGGTCGTGTCTACCCGTCGCTGGCGCTCCGGGCTCTGAAAAGCCCACGTCGGTGTCGCCGCCCAGACTGTCACGCAC
>JACQVT010000674.1 GCA_016209665.1 Planctomycetota bacterium
CTGAAATCCGACCGGCTGGAAGCCGGTCCCACACAGGTTTTCGGACAGGCTGCTACTGCGGCGGCCGCGGGCCGCCAGCGACGCGGCCCGCCTCGGCACCCGCCATCGACTGGGCGAAGCACTACCACGACCGCGTCGAGCGGTTCAAACGGGAGAACGCCGCCGCCAGGAACATCGGCAACCGTGTGGCCCAGCCGCCCTCGGCTGGGGGGTTTCGGCGCGGATGCACAGCCGAGGGTCTTCGACCCTGAGTGCTCAGACCGAAGGGCGGCCGTCCCACATTCTCTTGCGGTACCCAGGCGTTCTCACGGCGAATGACCGTCGACACGCCGGACCGGACAGGGTAGAATCAGATGGGTGAGTCGGTTTGGCTTGCCCGCCCGCGGCCGAGCCCGCGGGACACCTCAGGTCGGGAGGCTGTTTGGTCATCTCGTGGACCGGGAGTGTGCCGCTCCGCACCTCGTAAGCAGCCTCGCCGTCGAGCCTGGGCATGGGTTGAATCATCGGTGCCCGGGCGAGGGTCACGTCGCGTCATCGAGCACGTCGGGAGGCGTTCGATGTCGGATTACATCGTCATCCGTTGCCCATCGTGCACCCAGAAGTATCGCATCACCGCCGCGGCCGCCGGCCGCCGGGGCCGCTGCACGAGATGCAACGCCAGCTTCGTCATCGGCCCCACGCCGACGCCTGACGAGGACACCGTCCTCTCGTGGATCACCGAGCCTCACGCCGACCCCGCATCCGAATCGGTCATGGGCTCGACGGGCCTGTTTCACACCCCCGTTGAACCCCTCGCGCCGCCGCCGACCCCGCACGCGGCCAAGTCCGCCTTCGGCGAATCCGGCTCCGGCGAGATCCCCGGTGGCGGAATTCGAAGTGGCGAACCGCATCCCGACCCGACCGCCGTCTCGGACACAACCGAGGCGGTCGTGCGGCTGGTGAAGATCGACGAGGAGGGCGCTCATTTTGAGTTCCCCGCCGACGCCCTGACCCGCACGAACCTCCGCGATTCGTTCCCACGCCGCTGCGCCGGCTGCGGGCTCAAGCACGGTCTGCACGTCCACCTGATCTACTGGTCGCACCAGGCGGGAGAGCATGACGCCGCCCACTGGAAGGAGCATCAGAACGTGGTCGTGGGCGAGTTGGAGGCGTTCGGCAAAGCGACCGGCGGGGCGTGGCTGGCCAAGCTGCCGCTGGCCCGGCAGGCGGCGGCACCGTTCAACCTGCCGTTCCCCTTCTTCGTCTGCAAGCACTGCCACGCCACCCGCGAGGTTCGTGGCCATCTGATCGAGCGCGGATCGGCCCGGGCCTGCCGCCTCACGATCCGCTCCCTCTCGATCGCGGTGGACTTCTACCGCAACAACGGCGGCCGCCACACGCCCGAGTACCACGACCTCGTCGAGGAACGCAACGCCCGCCACGACTTCTGGGGCCGCCTGGGGCCCGACATCCGCCACCGCGTTTCGCATTGGTTCGAGCCGCTGGCCGGCGAGCATTTCGTCGGCTTCTATCCCGACGCCGAGTTCTCCCCCGCCGAGATCGGTAACGCCGGCGTGGTGCTGACCGTCCGCCGCCTGGTGTTCAAGAAGTACGCCGCCTACCGCGACTACACGTTCCACCAGCATTGCCGGCTCGAGGTCAAGTCACACGGCCCGCAGGCCACGGTGCAGTTGAGCGAGGAAGGGCACCGGCCGGCCGTATTCCGGCTCTCCACCGCCCACGCCAATGAGTTGGTCTCTCAACTGCGCTCCCTCGGCTGCCGGTGGACGATCGAGGCCTGATCACAGCGGTCGGCGGGCCAGGCTGAACGACTGGCCGGTGGGTCCGCCCGGCGGGTGGGCGGCCAGGAACAGGATGATCGGAACGCACTCCTCCGGCTGCTTGACCCGCTCGCTGGGAGCCAGCGGCGGTTTGACGGGATCGAACACGTCGGCAGTCAGCCGCGTCCACACCGGACCGGGGGCCACTTCGTTGACCTCGATCCCGTCCTTCCATACTTCCATCGCCAGGCAGCGGGTCAGCATCCACAGGCCCGCCTTGGCGCTGCAATAACAACTGCTGCCGGCCCGGGGCAAGCGGCCCAGCCCCGAGCCGATGTTGATGATCTTGCCGCCGCCGGCTCGGACCAGATGGGGGATGGCCGCCCGCGACACGAAATACGGCCCCAACAGGTTGACCTCGATGCCCCGGACCCACCGGTCAGGGTCGCTGTCGACGACGGGGTTGCGCTCGGCTCCGCCGCCGGCGTTGTTGATCAGAATGTCCAGCCGCCCGAGGGCCGCGACCATGCTGTCAATCATGCGCGCCACCGCCTGGGGGTCGCGGACGTCGCAGGGAACGGCCACCGCCCGCCGGCCCCGGGCTCGAATCTCGCCGGCGACGGTCTCGATTTCCGCCACCGTGCGGGCCGTCACACCGACGTCCGCGCCCTCACCCGCCAGGGCCAGGGCGACCGCCCGGCCGATGCCCCGGCCGCCGCCCGTCACGCACGCCACCTTGCCTGCCAACCGCATCGCTCCGGCCTCCTCTCGCCGGACAGCATAGTCGGCCTCACCGGGGGTACAAACCAGTACCCACTGCCTCCCGGCGTCCGGGGCCGTGCCTACGGACAGGCCGGTGAGAATGTGAAAAAGTGAGAAAGAATGTCCCTGCTTGGCGTCAGGCAGCCTGTATCAAGAATTGACACAGGGCCGGCCGGATGCTATACTTGGAGCATGGCAATCCGAGCAAGCATGAACGTGTCCGTGACGCCTGAACTAGAGCAGTTCGTCCAAAGCCTTGTCGCCTCGGGCCGGTATCACTCGGTGAGCGAGGTCTTTCGTGACGGGCTTCGACTACTTGAGCAGGTCGAACGCCAGCGGCTGCTGGAAAAGTGGCTGGTCGAGGGTCTGACCCCCGATGAGCAAAGCAAGCTCTCGCCGGACCTGCTCAAAGAGGCCCGCTCGCGAATCGAGGCGAAGATCCAAGAGGGTCTCGATGCCCTCGATGGGGGCCAGGCCGTGGATGGCAATGGGTTCTTCGCCCGCTTGAAGGCCCGTCTGGATAAGGCAGCTACCGCTCACGGTTCGTCTCGTGTAAAACGGCGAACATGAGCCGCCGATTCACCCTGTCGGATCCCGCCTCGCAGGACTTCGACGAAATCGTCTCCTATGTGCTTGAACAAAGTGGCCTCCAGCGCGCTCAGCATGTCGCCGACCATCTGTATGAGGCGTTTCAAAAACTCGCGGAGATGCCCGGTCTCGGGCACAAGCGCGAGGACCTCACGTCTTTGCCGGTTCGTTTCTATGAGGTGTGGTCCTACCTGGTGATCTACAAGCCAGAGACGAGGCCGCTTGAAGTCGTGCGGATACTGCACGGCGCTCGCGACGTGGAAGCTCTACTCGGCGAAGCCGAGTAGCCCTGCCCTTTTGTGCCCTGCCATCTCACGCCCGGCGTCCTCGGCTCCTCGCCCCCGGCAGGTCGTAAGGCCCTTGGGAGCCGAGACACAAGGGCGTAGGCGGGGCACGGCGAGGCTTGTGGCCACCCCCACCGACGCCGTCACCGGCGCCCTTGTCACGCCTGCGGTTTGGGAGGAAGATGAGGGCCCGATTCAAGGAGGAACCAACCGGTGGACTACTTCCTGATCAACGGCGGCAAACGGCTCCGCGGCCCGGTGGAGATCAACGGGGCCAAGAACGCCGCCCTGCCGATCATGGCCGCCTCGATCCTGTGCGAGGGCGAGGTCGTGCTGCACGGCGTCCCCGACCTCGCCGACGTCCGCACGATGGAGGTGCTGCTGAACAAGCTGGGCGTGAAGACCACGCGCGAGAACGGCACCACCCTGCGGCTCAAGGTCGAGGACGAGATGAACTGCCACGCGGACTACGACCTGGTCCGCAGGATGCGGGCCAGCGTCTGCGTCATGGGGCCGCTGCTGGCCAAGCGCCGCAAGTCGCAGGTCAGCATGCCGGGCGGCTGCGCCATCGGCGACCGGCCGATCAACCTCCACGTGCTGGGCCTGCAGGGGCTCGGCGCCGACGCCGACCTCGTCGGCGGAGACGTCTTCCTCAAGGCCAAGCGGCTGCGGGGGGCCGAGCTGTTCCTCGGTGGCCCGTTCGGATCGACCGTCACCGGCACCGCCAACGTGATGATGGCCGCCACCCTCGCCGAGGGCACGACGATCATCGAGTCGGCCGCCTGCGAACCCGAGGTGGTGGACCTCGCCAACTTCCTCAACGCCTGCGGAGCCCGCATCAGCGGCCACGGCTCGCCGCGGGTCACCATCGAGGGCGTCAAGGAACTCGCCGGCGGCGAGCACACCGTCATCCCCGACCGCATCGAGGCGGGCACGTTCATCATCGCCGCCGCCATCACCAACGGCGAACTGCGGATCAGGAACTGCCGACTGGAGCACCTGCTGGCGGTGGTGGACCGGCTGCGGCAGGTCGGCGTCAACATCGAGCGGGAAGACGAGGAGGTGGTCGTCTCCAGCGCCCGGCGGCTGGAGCCGATCGAGGTGACGTCCCAGCCTTACCCCGGCTTCCCGACCGACTTGCAGGCCCAGATGATGGCCCTGCTGAGCCTGGCCGACGGCAACAGCGTCATTACCGAGAAGATCTACCCCGACCGCTTCATGCACGTGGCCGAGCTGAGCCGCCTGGGGGCCAAGCTCCGCAAGGAGGGCCCCACGGTCATCGTCGAGGGGGTCAAGCGGCTGATCGGTGCCCCGGTGATGGCCTCCGACCTGCGGGCCTCGGCCGCCCTGGTCCTCGCCGGCCTCGTCGCCAAGGGCGAGACCCGCGTCAACCGCGTCTACCACATCGACCGCGGCTACGAGCGCATCGAGCGCCGCCTGCGGGCCCTGGGGGCCGAAATCGAACGCCAGAACGAGTCCGAAGAATGACCCGAACGGGCGGACAAGGTAGTGGTTCCGTCTGAACGTCGCACCCACCTTCAATGGCCGCCTTGAATGGCGAAGACAACTCGACCGACTGAGGACGCCTATTCTCGCGCTTCGGCGCCGCCCGACAAATCCCCGAGACCCGGCGCGGCTTCCGTGGTGGGCCGGTTGGTCGTCGCCTTGCTCCTGGTCGGAATCGCGGTGGTTGTTACGCATTGGCCGGCGCTGGGGGCGCGGGCCCTGACGTTCGACGACGATGAATACCTGCTGGACAACGAGGTCGTGCAGCAGCCCAGTTGGGGCAACGCCAGCCGGTTCCTCGCCGAGGTGCTCAGGCCCTCGACGGTACAGGGTTACTACCAACCGCTGACGATGATCTCGCTGATGCTGGACTGCGTCCGCGGAGGCACCCCGAGCAACCTGCGACCATTCCACGAGACCAGCCTGGCCCTGCACGTGATGAACACATGGCTCGTGATCGGCATCCTGTACCTGCTGTTCGGCCGGCTGACGGTGGCGGCGGTGGTGGGCCTGGTCTTCGGTGTGCACCCGATGACGGTCGAACCCGTCGCCTGGGTGGGTGAACGCAAGACGATTCTGGCCGGCTTCTTCGCCTTGTGGTCGGTGCTGTCGTATGTGAGGTATGTGCGAACGAACCGTTGGGGCTGGTACGGCGTGGCAACAACCGGGTTCGTACTGGCCCTCCTGTCCAAGCCGACGGCCGTTCCGTTAGCGTTGGTGATGGTGGCTCTTGACGCCTGGCCGCTCCGGCGATCTAACTCCCGCCACTCGCTGTGGGAGAAAGTCCCGTTTCTGGCTCTGGCCGGTATCTTTGCCCTAGTGACCATCGTTTCGCAGCGCCACATGGAGCGGGTCGCCCTCAGCTCCTTCAGCGCCGGTCAGACCCTTCTGCTGATGTTTCACAACCCGCTGTTCTACATTGGGCACATGACCTGGCCTTCGAGGCTGTCGCCGTTGTATCCATTTCCCGAGGTGATCAGCTTCGCCAACGTCGCACTCCTGGTCGCGGTTATTGCGAACGTGCTGCTTTTCGTAGCTCTGCTGATCTCCTTGCGATGGACGCGGGCACTGCTGATCGGGTGGTTGTGCTACTTGATCCTGCTGTTTCCCACATTGTTGAACAAGGGCTACAGCCCCTCCGTGGCATGGGACAAGTATGCCTACCTCCCGGCCATCGGCCTGTTGATGATCCTGGCCTGGGCGGTGGGTCTGGGATACGACCTTGTGTGGGCGGCGCGCGGACCGAAGGTGGCCTCAGGCGTCGTCATCGGGGCTGCGGTGGTACTCGCCGGCCTGGAGTTCGCGGGCACCCGGGCCTACCTCCGTCAGTGGCGGGACACGCTGACGCTGCACCAGTACATGGCCTCGCTCGCTCCCCGGTCGGTGCCGGTCCGGTACAACCTCGGCTTGGCCTACGCGGAGAAGGGCGACGTGCCGGCCGCGATGACCGAATTCAAGCAGGCGATCGCGCTCAACGCGAACCACGTGGGGGCTCACGGGAGCCTGGCCAACCTGCTGCTTCGGCTGAATCGGCCGACCGAGGCGGCGACCCACCTCGTCCGGGCGCTGGAACTCGATCCCAGCCTGGTCATGGCGCGAAACAGTCTGGCGAACGTGCTGGCCATGCAAGGCCGGCACGAGGAGGCGTTCGCCCAGTACCAGGAGGTTCTGCGCATCAATCCGGACTACGTCAACGGCCATCGCAATTACGGTCTGATGCTGCGGATGGTCGGCAAGAACGAGCTGGCGGCGGTTCATCTCGCCAGGGTGATCGAACTGGGAGCGGGCGACGCCTCCGTTCATAATCAGCTCGGCCTGGCCCTGGCGGCGTTGGGGCGGCGTGAAGAAGCCGGCATCCACTTCCGCAAGGCTGCCCGACTCGCCCCCGACTGGCCGGAACCACGGCTGAATGAGACCCGCCTGCGGGCGGCGGCGACGGCCACCGCCCCGGTCGAGCATTCCACCAGAGCAGGCCTGTCGAGTTCTGAAGAAGGCGGGCAAGATGCCCGCCCCCCAAGAACGGCCACGTACCCGGGCAGGTAAACGGCGGCGTTCGGGTGTTGACAGGGAGGCGCGGGTGGCTACATTGTTTAGGTGGTCTTTCGCCGGTTCGGCTGGTCTTGCGAGCAGGGCCCGGCGGAGCATGCCCGGAAGCGAGGCGTCCGGCCCCTTGGCGTAGGCGGGGCGACGCGCGGTCGTCGGAGCCTCACCGACAGGAGTATCTCCCGGAAACCTCTTACCGTGCGATGATGGGTGGGTCGGCATGGATTCCCTACATAGGAGCGTGGATGTGGTGACTGCACAGATGGGCTGGGGCTACCGGTCGGGTTGGCTCGCGGCGACGGCGATGACGGCCGGCGCGGTCCTGCTGGCGGGGACGATGGGCTGCGGGCACCCGAAGGAAACGGGGTACGCGGACCAGTGCAAGACGCAGATCCAGTTCTACTCGCCCGAGGGGGCGGTGGTGACGGTGCGGGCCTGTCCGGCCCGGCGGAGCCACCAGGTCGGCACGTATGAGCCGTTCGGCGATCGGCTGGAACGGACGCCGGAGGAGGCCAGCGTGTTCAACCTGTCGCCCGGCCGCTACGAGTTCAAGTACGTCTCGGCCGAGGGCCTGCCCGGCGCGAGCGTCTACGGCGAACTGGACGTCAAGAACGTCAACTGCGAGTACGCCCGGGTCTTCCAGCGGCGGTCGTTCGTGCCGATCAGCCTGCCGTCGACTTACTACCAGCATGTGGCCCCTCGGGGGGACGAGATCTTCCCCTTCCGCGGCGAGGCGATGCGGACGGCGATCGACGAGTTGGACTTGCAGCGGCTGCGGCAGGGCGACGTGGTCGAGAAGGTGTTCGTGGTGGCCGACCTGGAAGACGCCCAGGAAGAACTGGAGGAAGCCCAGGTGGTTCTGGCCGTCGCCGAGCGCGAACTCCAGTACGCCGAGGCCCGATTCAAGAACGCCTATTATGACTTCCGCACCGACGTATCGGACCCCGGCGCCAACTTCTGGGGCACCGACCGGGCGTTCATCCACTGGGAGGCCCGCAAACAGCGACAAACGCAGAAGCTGAACGACATCCAGGACAAGATCGCCCGCCTGACCGCCCTCCTGAAAGGCGACCACGTTCTCATTCGCAAGGGGATGCTGGTCGTGGCGACGCAGGAAGTCGTCAAGCCCTACCGGGACGTGGAGAGCGCGGCTAACCGGATCGGCGAAGTGTTGCTGGTGATGCGGCTCGGCGGGCGACACATGCACTGGGGCGACCCGCGGCAGGAACTGGCGTCCTATCAGCCGTAGGGGCGGCGCGACGCGACGGACCACGACGCAACACCGGACCACGGGGATCCGCCTGCGAACGCGGCGACCAGGGAGGAATGGTAATGACGAGTCGAAGACAAGCGTGGACCTGCTCGACGATGCTGGTGGCCGCGGCATTGGCGGCGACCGGCTGCCACATGAAGACGCCGTTGGCCGACCGGGCGGCCGAGATCCCCGCGGGCGTGGAGTTGCCCGAGGGGTTCTATCCGCTGCGGGGCCACTTCGGCCTGGACAGCGACAACGACCACTACGACGGCTGGCCGCGGTACATCGTCTGCGCCCGCGACAGCATGGTCCTGTGCTATGTTCCATCGCAGCGAGTCTCGATGGGCGGCGGGTTGGGGCTCGACGAAGTGCCGGCCCGCGAGGTGGTCGTCAACCACTTCTACATCGACCTGCACGAGATCACCAACCGCCAATACCACCGCTTCGCCAAGAAAGCGAAGTGCTGCGGCACGCCCGGGTACAGGCTCGACCACTACTGTGACTATTGGGAGCCGGGGCGGAACGATCATCACCCGGCGAGGAACGTGTCGTGGCGGCAGGCCCACGCCTACGCGCGGTGGGTGCGCCGGGTACTGCCGACGGAGGCCCAGTGGGAGGCGGCCGCCCGAGGCAGCGACCGCCGGATCTACCCGTGGGGCAACGACGACGTCAGCGAGACCACGCGGTATCTGTGCAACGCCCGCACGGGCGTCGACGATTACGACGGCTATCCGTACACCGCACCGGTGCTCAACTTCGCGCCCGGCGTCAGCCCATTCGGGGCGTTCAACATGGTAGGGAACGTCTGGGAGTGGTGCGACGATTACTACGATCCCGGCCGGTATGCGTACCCCAGCAGCGAGGACATCGGCACCGGGCTGCAGCGCGGGGCCAAGGAGTTCGGGGACGAGAACTACCCCAACCCGCTGGAGAAAGACATCCGGGAGGCCCGGGTGGGCCCGCTGCGCGGCGACGAACGCGTGATCCGCGGCGGCTCGTTCGCGGATCCGATCGATCGTTGCCGGGTGGACACCCGCGCGGGCATGGGGCCTGACGTGCATCGGAACAACGTGGGCTTCCGATGCGTCCTGCCGCTGCCCCCCGATCAGTCTGCCGGCGGTTGATCGGTGAACGGTCGCGGCGAGAACTCGGGATTGTCATCCAAGCCCACCGGCTGGGTCCGGTGGGCTTTTTGATGCCCCGTGGGTCGGCGGGCGCCGGTGGGCGCGGTGGACGGCGATTCGGGAGGCGTGCATGTCGCGTTCGCGGGTGGTGCTGGTACAGACGACGTGCTGGATCGGCCTGTCACTGCTCGGCGGGCAGAGCCCGGCGATCGCAGCCGACGCGGTCCCCCGGCCGACGACCATCCCGGCCGCAGGCCGTCCCGCGACCACCACGTCGCCCGCCGGCAACAATCCGACGGCGGCGCCACTGACCACCCCAGGCACGGACCGGATCGAGCTGGCGGCCGGGAGCGGCCAACCGGAGCAAACGTGCTGGGTATACCGCCCGCCCGGCTACGGCCCCGGACAGCGGCCGCCGCTGATCGTCTGTCTGCACGGCACGGATGACACCGCGGACCAGATGATCGAGTTCTGGCGGGCCCGGCGAATGCGGATACCAGCGGTGATCGCTGCTCCGCAGGGTATCGGCCAGGGCTGGTGCTCGGACGACGTGCCCGCGATCCGGGCGATGTTCGATGAACTTCCGGACCGCGTCTGGTACGATCCGCATCGGGTGCTGCTGGCGGGATTCTCGGCCGGGGGGGCGATGACGTTCCAGCTTTTGTACGGGGAGAACGTTCCGGTGACGGCAGCCGCCGCCCTGGCGAACTATGTGCCGCCTCGGCTGACGGCTGAGGAGATCCGCCGGCGGCGAGACACGCCGGTGTTCTACGCCGTGGGCATGGCCGACGTGAACCACGAGCTGATGCGGTCGGGCCTGGACTTCCTGCGATCGGCCGGGGCTAACGTCGAGCTGTATCACCCGTCCATCGGGCACGTGCTCAGCCCGGGGGTCGCCCAGGCGGCGGTCGATTGGTTTTACGATCAATCCTCCCGGCAAACGGCCGCAGCCATCGATCAGGCGGCCTTGTCCGCGGAGCCCGGACCCGCAGCCGACCGCATGGAGCGGATCGTCGCCCAGCCGCGATGGCACGAACCGCAGCACGTCGCCCGGGCCGGCCAAGTGCTCCGCGATCTCGAGGCCCCGGGCGAAGCGTCGCTGCGGGCGGCGAACGAGATGGTCGCGGCCGGTCAGGCTGCCGCGGCGGTCGAGACCCTGCGGGGCATCGAGCAGACGTACGGCATCGGCCGCCTGGGTGTCGCGGCCCGGCAGCGGCGTGAGCAGCTCGAATCGGACCCCGTCGTCCGCCAGCAGATCGCACAACTGGGGGCCCGCCGGCGGTCCGATGAGGCAATGGCGGAGTATGCCAAGGCCCAGAAGCTGGTGGCCGATCGCCGGCTGTCGGACGCCGCCGAGGCCTGCCGGCGAATCACCACGGTTTACGGCGACACGCCGGCCGCCGAACGTGCTTACAGCCTGCTCAAGATACTGGAAGGGAGAACCACACCGTGAAGGACCAACTGTTGAACATCAAGGTCTTCGTCGAGCCGACGTTCGGCGAGAACGCGCTGCTGGTCAGCATCGCGGGCGGCGCCGGCCGCGTGGGGTGGGCGATCGACCCAAGCTTCAAGCCCCACGTGGACCACCTGATCAACCAGGCCCGCGACCAGGGCGTGACCATCGAGAAGATCGTTCTGACACACGGACACGGCGACCACATCGCCGGTGTCGATGCGGTGAAGGCGACTTTCCCGCAGGCGAGCGTGCTGATCGCGGCCGAGGACGAGCCCCTGCTGCGCGACGCGGAGCGGAACCTGTCGGCGCCGTTCGGGGTCGACATCAGCGTCAAGGCCCGCGTCGACCAGCAGCTCGTGCCCGGCATGGAGCTGACGCTGGGCGCCACCCGCTGGCTGGTGCTGGATACGTCGGGCCACTCGCCGGGGGGACGTTCCCTATACTGCGCCCAGGCCGGCGTGGTGATCGTCGGCGACGCCTTGTTCGCCGGCAGTATTGGCAGGACGGATTTCCCGGGTTCTGACCACCGGCAACTCCTCGACAACATCCGACTGCACCTGCTGACGCTGCCGGGGAATACGGTGGTGTATTC
>JACQVT010000675.1 GCA_016209665.1 Planctomycetota bacterium
CAGCAGGCACGCGGCCACGCTGGAGTCCACCCCGCCACTCATCGCCACCACGACCTTGCCCGGCCTGTTCATGAACCCACGGTCCTCGTCATCTTGCTCAGATGCGGCTCTTTGGCGATTATAGTTGCGTCGAACAGACCATCCAAACGCGGCTGTTGGAGGCCCGACATGCACTCGCTTGCCGTCCAGACCCGTCAACGTTGCCAGATGGTGGACGTCACCGATCAGATCCAAGGCCTTGTCCACGAGGCCGACCTGAAGTCGGGCCACGTCATCTGCTATGTCCCCCATACCACCGCCGGCATCACGATCCAGGAAAACGCCGACCCGGACGTCGTGCACGACGTCTTGTGGAAGCTCGAGCAGCTCGTGCCCAAGGACGACCGCGGGTTCCGGCACGGGGAGGGCAACAGCGACGCCCACATCAAGACGTCGCTGGTGGGGGTCTCGCAGACCATCCTGGTCGAGAACGGCCGGCTGGTCCTGGGCACCTGGCAAGGAATCTACTTCTGCGAGTTCGACGGCCCGCGCCAGCGCCGGTTGCTGGTCAAGTGTATCGGGGACTGAGGGTGCGTGACCGAATCGGCGGGGCATATCAGAGCCCCGAGCGCAAGCGAGTGGGTGGAGTCTACCCGTCGCTGGCGCTCCGGGCTCTCAAACCTCCGCCGGGTCTTGTCCGCCCAGGATGTCACGCCCCCGGGGACTGGCGCGGGTTTGGCATGGCTTGCTAATGCACGAGGATTTGGTCAGAATACAGGTTTGGGCGCGGAGTTGGCCGCCTGCCGCCGCCCACCGTTTATCCTGGAAAGGCACGACTTCGATGAAAGCCAATCTTGGCGCTCATTGCGACGACTTTTATACGAGTTGCCGTCTGTTTCTGAAGCTGGACCTGACGCTGGAGCGTGAGACGGTCCTGCACTTTTTTGACCGCATCCGTCGGGAGTATCCTTCGCTGGGGCGGATGCGGCGTCGGGAAGATGGCGGCCTGGTACTGGAGGAAGCCGATCCGGAAGGACGGGACGGCCAGTCGCGGCGATGGATCCGGCTGGAACCGGGGGCGGTGCGGTTCGGCTACTTCGCCCCGCCGTCATCGGCCGAGTACCGCCGCTACGCCGCCACGATCCTCGAGAATGCCCCTCATCACCTGACGCTGAGCGACCTGGACATCGACTACCTGGAGGTGGTGTATGGGTTCGACCTGGTGTACGCCGGCAACCACGACCGGCTGGTAGCCGAAACGTTCTACGTCGACCATCCGTTTGCGTCGTTCCTGCTCGGGCAGGAGGCGGTGCACACCATCGACTGTCAGCCGAGCTTTGGCATCACGCTGACCGGGAGCTGCGACACGCAGGCCTACCTCGAGGTCAAAGGCCGCACCACCAGCTATGAGGTCCGCACCGGCGAGTTCGACGACCAGTTGCTGTCGGTGTATCTGACGGTGCGTCGGTACTGGGGATTCGGCCCGCCGACGGACCTGGCCAAGGCGTTCCAGGACTTGGCGGAAGTCGGGGAGGATCTGGCGGTAAAAAGGGTCGTGCCGCTGGTGGTCAATCCGTTGGCGCACGCGATCGCCAGCCGGCCGTGAGCGCGGTACCGGCCGGACCGGCCAGGGAGCGTCCAGGAAGGGCGCGGGGACACCTGACTGCTGGGCAGTCTGTGGGACCGGCTTAGGCCGGTCATTCGGACCGGCAAGATACCGGTCCCACACAACATGGGCTTCTTCCGCAAACTATTCATCCCGGCCGACACCAATCCAGACGACGTTCGCATGACGCTGGGCGAGCACCTGGAGGAACTGCGGTCGCGGATCATCCGGGCCCTGGTGGGGTTGGCCGTCGGCGCCGTCGTGGCCTACGGCTTCATCGGACACATCCAGTCGATCCTGATCTGGCCGGTGTTCATCATCTATCGGCGGCACGGCTACGAACCGGTGGTGCACACGTTCGCGCCGTCAGAAGCGTTCATGATGAGCTTGAAGGTCGCCCTGATCATCGGGATCATCCTGTCCGCGCCCTACAGCCTGATGCAGATCTGGGGTTTTGTCGCCGCCGGCCTGTACCCGCGGGAGCGACGGTGGGTCCGCAGTTTCGCCCCGGTGAGCATTATCCTGTTCTTCGCCGGCGCGCTGTTCCTGATCGTGGTGGTCAACCCGCTGCTGCTGGACTTCCTGCTGACCTACCAGACCGAGTTGCCGGACGTCAGTTGGATGATGCCCCAGCGGCTGATCAAATCGGGCGTGCCGCCGATGATGGAGGTCTCGCCTGAGTCCCAGCCGGCGGCCGGCCTGCGAGGGCAGACACCCATCCCCAGCTACGAGACCGATCCGCCCCCGGACCAGATGGCCCAGGGCGTATTCTGGCTCAACCGCACGGAGCGGCAACTCCGCATCCTCTGGGATGACCAAATCTGGGCCTCCGGCCATCTCGCCCCGGTGGGCGTCGCACCCCGCAACCGCGTCGAGCCCGATCTGCGGCTGTCCGAAGTGATCCCGTTCACGCTGCAACTGGCGGCGGCGTTCGGCATCGGGTTCCAGGTGCCGGTGGCGGTCGCGTTCATCGCCGCCATCGGCCTGTTCAGCGCCGCCGACATGGCCCAGTACCGCCGGCACGTGTTTTTCGTCATGGCGATCGCGGCGGCCGTCATCACCCCGTCGCCCGACCCCTTCAGCATGATGCTGCTCCTGATCCCCATGGCCGGTCTGTTCGAGGCGGGCCTGTTCACCGCCCGCCGCATCGAACGAAAACGCGGCGACCGAGAATCGGCCGCCCGCTAAATGACTGTGCGCGATTCGGCGACAACGAGGAAATGCGATTCCCAGCCGTCTGGGCGTTGCTGAGGTGCTGTGTCGCACGATTGCGCGCGGTCATATGGAAGCTTGCGCCGGATTCCTTCTTCGCCCGCAGGGCGCACGATCGTAGCCAGGGACTTCGAGTCCCTGGGAAG
>JACQVT010000676.1 GCA_016209665.1 Planctomycetota bacterium
CCGCCGCCCACGGCGGCGCGCCGGTTGGGCGCGGCCACCCAGCCACGATGACCCGCACGGGGCGGGCAGCCACGGATGGACCACCGGACGGTGCGACGTCCGGATGGGTTGCTGCCACGAGGATGCGCCGGTCGAGAGCGGGAGTGGCAGAGGATTGTGGCGGACGTGTGGCCCAGCCGCCCCCGGCTGGGTTCAGCGGGGGCGAGAAGGCACAGTCGAGGGCGACTGGGCCACAATCTGACTGGGCCACAACCTGACTGGGCCACAACCTGCAGGTGCGCCGGTTGGAACCGATGCGAGCGCTGGATTTTCCCGCGACGATCGTGCAGCCTATGGGCGTGCGCGAAGGATCACGGACCTCAGGAGAGTTCAGACATGTGGTTGCGCCTGCTGGCCATGGTTGCTCTGGTTGCCGTTGGTAGTCCCATGCTGTTTGCCGGCGGGTCTCGGCTCCGGCCGGTGCCGTTCACGGACGTGCAGTTTGAGGATACGTTCTGGCGGCCGCGGATCGAGACGAATCTGAAGGTCACGCTGCCGCACAACCTCAAGATGTGCGAGGAGACGGGCCGAATCTCCAACTTCAGCAAGGCGGCCGGCCGCATGGAGGGCGCGTTCGAGGGGATCTACTTCAACGACTCGGACGTCTACAAGGTGCTGGAAGGGGCGGCGTACTGCCTCGCCCAGAACCGCGACGCGGCCACCGAAGCCCGCATCGACAAGATCATCGACGAGATCGCCGCCGCCCAGCAGCCCGACGGCTACATCAACACCTACTACACGCTGGCCGAGCCGGGCAAGCGGTGGACGAACCTCAACGTCAAGCACGAGCTGTACTGCGCCGGCCATATGATCGAGGCCGGGGTCGCCTACGCCCAGGCCACGGGCAAGACGAAGCTGCTGGACGTGTGTCTCCGGATGGCGGACCACATCGACGGCATCTTCGGCCCCGGCAAACGGATCGGCTGGCCGGGCCACCAGGAGATCGAGCTGGCCCTGATCAAGCTGTATCGCCACACCGGCGAGGAGCGGTACGCAAAGCTGGCCCGGTTCTTCCTGGATGTCCGCGGCACGACGGTGCTGGAGAAGGCCAAGGACCCCAGCTATCACCAGGCCCACAAGCCCATCCGCGAGCAGACGCACATCGTCGGGCACGCGGTGCGGGCGATGTACATGTTCGCCGGCGTCGCGGACGTGGCCGCCCTGACCGGCGATGAGGGTTACATCCGCACGATGGAGACCATCTGGGACAACACCGTCAACCGCAAGATGTACGTTACGGGGGGCGTCGGGGCCCGGCACGGGGGCGAGGCCTTCGGTGACGACTACGAGCTGCCCAACGACACGGCCTACTGCGAGACGTGCGCGGCCATCGCCCTGGCCCTGTGGAACCAGCGGCTGGCGATCCTGCACGCCGACGGGCGCTACGCCGACGTGGTCGAGCGGGCGATTTACAACGGCATCCTGTCGGGCGTGTCGCTCAAGGGGGATACGTTCTTCTACGTCAACCCGCTGGCCAGCAACGGCAAGCACCACCGACAATCGTGGTTCGGCTGCGCGTGCTGCCCGACGAACGTGGTGCGGTTCATCCCGTCGATTCCGGGCTACGTCTACACCACCGACGACGGGGGCATCTGGATCCATCAGTACGTGGCCAGCACGGCGAAGATGACCGTCGGTTCGACGGCGGTCACGCTGGTGCAGAAGACGGAGTACCCGTGGTCGGGCGACGTGGCCGTCACGGTGCAGCCCGACCGGGCGGCGGAGTTTGACGTGCGGGTCCGCATTCCGGGATGGTGCCGGGGGCCGTCGATCAAGGTCGCCGGCGAGCCGCTGGTCAACGTGGAGATCGCCAAGGGCTACGTGACCCTCCATCGCCAGTGGAAACCGGGCGACACGATCGAGCTGAGCCTGCCGATGCCGGTCGATCAGGTGGACGCGCACCCGAACGTCGTGGCCGATCGCGGCCGCGTCGCCCTGCAGCGCGGGCCGATTGTGTATTGCGTCGAGGCGATCGACAACGGAGGCCGGGCGTTCAACCTGGTCCTGCCGCGGGATGCGGAGCTTGGCACGGAGAAGCGGCCGGACCTGCTGGGCGGTGTGATGGTTGTGAAGGCCCGCGGCCTGGCGGTGGAACCGATGGACTGGAGCGGCAAGTTGTACCAGCCGCTGCCGTCGGCCACGCCGACCGAGATCACCGCGGTTCCCTACTGCGTCTGGGACCACCGCGAGCCCGGTGAGATGCAGGTGTGGATCCCCGCGACCGTCGGTCTCGCGGCGACTCGGCCGGCCGGTTGAACCGAAACGCAGAACGAATCGCTCGGTCCGGCGCGATTCTACCCGCACGAAGCGCATGCGTGTGCCCGTCCGCCGGTGCGAACTACGAGAGGAGCATTCGCTTGTGCTTCGTGCCGGTGCGAATTACGAGAGGAGCACTCGCTTGCGCTTCGTGCTGGTACATGATTCGGCAGGCGTTCCCGCTTAAGATGCCGGGCAAAGAATGGATCCATTGCCAGCCGACATCCACCAGACATGCGAGACCCGTAGCGCCAGGGGTGTCTTTGAAACGCGGGTCGTGGCCAACGAGTCCATCTGCCGCGAGCATTACCGATTGACGCTGGCGGTGGATGAGTTTCCCCTGGCCCATCCGGGCCAGTTCGTGCAGATCATGTGCACCGACTTCAGCGACGCCGGGTGGACCGGCGGTGCGTTCATCCGCCGCCCGTTCAGTATCGGTGGGCTGCGGCGTCGTGCGGGCAACGGCATATCTCCGCCGACCCGCCGCGGCAGGCCGGCGTCGTCGACTGTCGAACTCGACATCCTGCACCGGGCGATCGGCATCGGCACGTGCTGGCTGGCGAGTCTGCGACCCGGTGACGCGGTGAACATTCTGGGGCCGTTGGGCCAAGCGTTCCCGATGCCGGCGGCGGGTGGGCCGCCGGCCCTGCTCGTCGGCGGGGGGATCGGTTTGCCGCCGCTGATCTGGCTGGCCGAGACGCTGCGCGAGGCCGGCGTGCCCGCGATTGCGTTCTGCGGCGCGCGGTCGGCGGATCTGCTGCCGTTGACCCGCGATCCGGCGGTCGCGTGCCGACCCGACGAGCCGACGTTGTCCTGCCGCGAGTTTGCCGGATCGGGCGTGCCCGTGCTCGTCGCCACCGACGATGGTTCGCTCGGTGCCCACGGCCTCGTGCCCGACGTGTTCGCCGACTACGTGGATCGGCGCCGCGAGCGATTCGCCGGCGCGACGGTTTACACCTGCGGCCCCGAGCGGATGATGCGGGCCGTCGCCGAGGTGTGCCGCCGACGGAATCTGTCCTGCCAGGTGTGCCTGGAACGCATGATGGCGTGCGGCATGGGTACGTGCCAATCGTGCGTGGTGCGCATCCGGGATGGCTCCGCCCCCGACGGCTGGCGGTACCGACTGTGCTGCACCGACGGACCCGTCTTCGACGCCCGCGACGTGATCTGGGAGTGACCTGAGTCCCGATTCAGCCTCGTGTGCGCAGTCGTAGCGGCCGGCGCCCTCGCCGGCCGTCCAGCGACGGAAGGCGTCCGGCGAGGCGCCGGACGCTACGGCGGTGATGCGTCTGGCCAGCCTTCGCTGCCGATCAGCTTGACGAATCGGCAGGCGATGCCGGGGATTTCCAGCGTTTTCTCGCCGCGGCGCTCGACGGTGGTCAGGATCTGCTCGTGGGCGTCGCCGACCGGGATGACCAGGCGGCCTTCCTCGGCGAGCTGGTCGCGGAGCGATTCGGGTACGTCGGGAGCGCCGGCGGTCACCATGATCCCGTCGAAGGGTGCCGCCTCGGGCCAGCCGATGGTACCGTCGCCGACCCGGTAGTGAATACTGAGGAAGCCCAGCGATTCGAGCGTGGCCCGGGCCGATTCCTGCAACCCAG
>JACQVT010000677.1 GCA_016209665.1 Planctomycetota bacterium
CGATGAACCGAGCCACGTCCATCTCGTGCATGTACGCCACACCGTTCAGTTCGCCTCCGGCCCCGCAGCCGAGGCCCAGCACGTCAACGCCCCCAAGCCGCGACCCGTTGTAGGTGCGGGTCTCCACGCCTTCGCGTCCGTAGTGGAAAGGCAACATCCGCCGCCAACCCGGCCGGCCGAGCAGCGCTCGATCCGCCTGCCGGTGCAGGTAGTACTCGACGTTTATGCCGCCGAGCGGCGGCTCCTGCCCGGCCGCGATTGCCCGGCACAGTCCGCTGTTGGGAAACGGGATCAAGCCATACACGCTGGCCCCGCTCGCCGGCGTGGATGCGAGGCACCGCAGATCGTCCGCCCAGGTGGCCTCGGTCTGGCCGGGCAGGTTATAGATCAAATCGACGCTGATGCTGCCGAAGCCGAGCCGGCCGGCGGCATCGAGCGTGCGCAGAATTCCATCGTGGTCCACCACGCGGCCGATCCGCCCCCGGATCTGCGTGTCGAACGTCTGCACGCCGAAGCTGACGCGGTTGACCCCGGCGTCGCGCAGGCAAGCGAGGTAGTCCTCATCCACGCCGTCGAACCGCGCTTCCACCGTGAACTCGCACGTCGGGTCGAGCGGAAACCGCTCGCGCACCTGCCGAACCAGCCCGACGAGTGAGTCCGCATCGAGGACCGTCGGCGTGCCGCCCCCGAAATAGACGGCGGCAAATGGCCGGGCCCGGCTCCACCGCCGCCGGGCGACGGCGTCGATCTCGCGGCCCAGTGCCGCGACGTAGGGATCGATCGCCGGACTCACCGCCTGGCGGATGAACGCGCAGAACGTGCAGATGCGCCGGCAGAATGGCACGTGCAGGTAAAGCACCCGCGGCCGATCGCTGTGGGTCTCGTCGAGCACGGCGGCCAGGCGGCGGCAGGCGGCGTCACCTCGACACATACGTCCGCCCAGGCCCGCGGTGGCCTCCTGGTGCGTCCGGACCCGCCGGTCGAACCACTCCCAAACCGGCCGGCCCGCCCGTTTGCGGCGCAGGGCCTCGTGCACTTGGAGCGCGGAATTCATGGCGTCACTCCGAGACACCGCCGCCGGCGAACGCCTGCCGCAGTTCTTCGAACATCGCCCGCCGTTCCGCCGGCACCTCCTTGCCACCGAAACTCAGGAACACCTTGAACACCGAAGCCCCCTGGCGATCGTAGAACTGAAACGACAACACCTTGACGCCGTCCATGTGGCTGGGCTTGGTCACCGCGAAAACTGCGGCGACGGCCTCCTCGCGGATGTGCATGTCCAGCGACGGCGTCTGCACGTTGAGATAACCGCCCCAGTTGCTGAACTTCCCGAACTCGCCGTGGCATTCGAGCGTCGCCCCGGCGCTGTTGACGACGACGTGGGTCTTGCCGAACCGTTCGAACTGGCGCACCAGGTCCTGCCACTGCGAGGCGTCCAGTTCCGTGACCTGCTCGGCGGGCAGGGCCCGAATCACATGGACCTCGGCGACGTTCAACTCGCGGGCCAGTTGCGAGGTCATCTTGTGCGGCTCGCGGGCCAACGCCTCGCGTACCCGCTCCTGAACGCCGGTGTCCGCCGTTGCCGATGGTTTCCGATCGATCAATTCCGTCCGCATGAGTGGTCCTCCAATCTGGACGCCTGGTTCCTTGTTCAATATCCCGGCCAATGCTGCTGCCAGTACCGCGTGAAGTAGATGTCCACGCGGTCGCCGTCGGCGTGCAGCTCGTGATAGGCCGGTTTGGGGCCGTTCCCCAGCGTGTTGGCCTCGAACTGCGAGCGGGCGTTGCCCAGATCGTAGCGCACGTTCGGCGCCCCGAAGTGGGGGTAGATCGGTTTGCCCAGGGCGGGCTGACCACCCAGGGCCTCGGCGACGATCGCCCGCCTCACGTTCCACCAGCCCTTTTTGTTTCGGTTGAGGGCGGGTGCCTGGACGTACCGCCGGCCGTCGAGCAGCCGCAGCGGCCGGCCGTCGAAATGTGTGTAGTTGCTGACCGCCGGGTCGAAAACGCCGCCAGTGTTGGCACTCACGTTTCGATCGTAGGGCACGCCCTGCCCGATCTTCCCGGCCGAGCTGAACGTGTACGTCAGCTTCCATCCGCCGCAGCCCGCGTTGGCCGGAAACCCCGCCGACGCCGACGGGCATCGCCAACTCCCCGGCTGCACGTACCGCGTCAGTACCCGGCCCGCGGTCGTCGGATACCGCGGATCGAACGGGTCCGCGTTGGGCTGCGACAGATTCACGTCTTCCAGGAACGGCAGACGCTCCTTGAATTGCAGCGTGTACGCCAGGATGCCCGTCCAGATGCTCCGCAGGTTGTTGCGGCACACGAGCTGGCGGGACCGCTCGCGGGCCTGGGCCAGCGACGGCCACAGGATGCTGACCAGCAGGGCGATCACGGCAATGACCACCAGCACCTCGATGAGCGTGAAGCCCCTGCGATTGCCATTCCGATCGCGTCGTGTCTGCATGGGTGTCACCTCACTCATCGCAGTGCGGCTGCGGGTCGTTGCCCGGCCCGCTGGAACACCGCTGCCACGCGGCGAAATCCGTTGAGTCCACATCCAGATCGTTATCGAAGTCCGCCCGCTCGCATCCGGTCGCGGGCGGACCCAAGCCCGGCCCGGTTTGGCAGACCTCGAATGCGTCCAGGTCGTCCTCGTCCACGTCGCAATCGAAATCGAAGTCCGGGCCGACCGGCTGACAGGCGTCGATGTCCAAGCGAGCCGCCTTGGCACCGGGGTCCAGCGACAGCCCCTCCTTCATGAAGAACGCCGGGAGCTGCGGCCCTGAGCCGAACATCAGGGCCTCCCGCAGGGATGTCACGTAGACGGCCACGCGCCCGGCGTTCAGTTGCTCCCGGAAGTACCACCGGACGCTGCCGCCGCTCAGGCCGAGATCCACGTCGAAGGTCACGTCGAACGGTGTCGGCTGACTGCCCGGTGTGTACTGCTGGGGATTACCGATTGCCCACGGCTGTGGCGTGAACTGGTACACGCCCAGCCCCGCGTTGTGCAGCCCCTTGACGTTGTCCTCGACGTGCAATGCGTCGGGGCCACCGCCCAGGAACACGAACGGGAACGGATCGCGCGGCAGGTCCGACACACTGTCCGAGCCGACGTATAGACTCGTCTCGGTCCAGGTTTGCAGCGTATACGTTGGGCCGAAACCGGCCCCGAACAGCTCGATCGGCCGGCCGGCATCCGCGTCGTCGCTTTCGCCGTCGAGGTCGCCGGGCTCGCCCCGAGCCACGCCATCCGCGTTGAGCTGGTCGTCACCGTTCACGTCGTAGGTGAACCACTCGTCCACGGTCGTGTCGATCTGCCAGGTGGCGTCTTTCGGGTTGGTCAGCGTGACGCGGACCGACCGCACGCCGTAGGCTTCCACGCCGAGACCGGCGGGCAACAGCGCCCCGGTGTTCCAGACCACGACCACGCAGCCGTCCCGATCGTTGAACGCCGCCGAGCCCGCCGCGCCGAAACAAGTGGCCACCGACCGCGTGCCCGGCGTGAAGCTGAACGGGTAGTGCCAGCGATCATACATCGGCGTCGCGGAACTGAACGGCTCCCCGCGCGCGGGTCTCGTGACACCGATCCCGACAAGCATCAGGCAACACATCACGTAGCGCATCATCGTCATGACCCCCGGGGCGAACGTGGCCGTGCTGCCGCACAGACACGTTCGCCCCAGCGCTCGTTTTCCTCGGTCACGCCGTACCTGCCCGCCGGCGAGCACCACACAGCACCATTCCGAGGCCAAGCAGCGATGCCATCACCGGCTCGGGCACCGGGTTGGGCTCGGGCAGGTACGTCGGCCCGGTGATGCTGTCCACCGCCACGCGGTCCAGGCTCATGTGCGGACCGGTTGCCGCGAACTCAACGGTGAACGACGGAGCCGAGTAGGGCAGGTGAAACTTGAACCAAGTCTCGACGGCATAGCCGCCTGGTCCGCCGAGTGCCTCCCTCAGCAACTCGCCCTGGTCCACCGGCGTAACGCCGCCGATGTTCATCGTGCCCATGTTGATCTCGGCGCCCAGCGTGCGCGTCTGAAGGATGACCGTTGTGACGCTGCTCCCCGCCGCGTAGTCGGGCACGGCCACGTCGATGTCCAGCGGGCCGAACGGCGAATAGATGTTCTCCCCGCCGGCGATAAAGCCGTCGGTCGCGTTGGTCACCGTGGCCGTGCCGTTCGGATTGAACGACCCCACGTCCGGCGAGTTCGGCGCCGTCGCGCTGGTGAACACGTTCCATTCCTGGTACGTCGTGCCCGCCTGCCCGCGCGTCCACGTCGCCGGCGCGTTGAACGCCGCCTGGGCCGACGCCGCTATCACCGCCATTGCCGTGGCGCCGGCCATCGTCAGCCAGCCATTCATTCCCGTTCCACCATTCCCGCAAGTCCTCATCGTGCGAACCATGACACGTTTCTCCTCATCAAAAACCATTGGTTTCATTTCCCGGTCCGTGCTTGGACCTCTCTGTTCACGTCACGACACTCAGCGGCTTCACATCCCGTGCGAATCTCGATGTATCGAACTCGCCGGCCACCTCCTGACAAACGGCTGAGCGGCGGCCGGGAGACGGGCGATCGCCCGAGGACTCCGGCGCGCCGCCTGCGGGGAATGGCGAACCCCCCACACGGCGAACCGCCGCTCAGCCAAGCCAAATCTCAACCGGGAAGGGAATTTCCTTGCGGAAAGGTGTCGCGGGTGGGATAATGCCACCAGCGGCGGCCTTCACCGGTTGTCGCCAACATTGGGCGGTCAGGAGACTTTTTCGAGGACTCTGACCGCCCATTTCTTTGGTTTTCCACGCAAATGAGACTGAGTCTCAATTGCCACGGCCTATTCTAGCCTGCTTCTTGGGGGATGCAAGCCCTTTTTGGGCTTTTTTTGCCCGGTTCGGGGCGGAATCCCGCTCGCGGGCGAGTTGAGGAGCCTCCACGACAGCACAACCTGGCGAGCCGAAGCCCGGACGACCCGCCCGGCGCTGGCTTGACGGGGGTCATTCTGCTCAGAGGGGCACTCGCTTGCGCTTCGTGCTGGTGAAAGGCACGATCGGGCGCCGTGGTGCTACTTGCAGATGTCCTTGAGGTCATCCGACCAAGCGGCCGGGATGTTGTTGTTCGCAAGGATCTCCGGCATGTGCTCGGCGACGCGCTTGGGGCTCAGGACGATCTTCTCCTCCCAGTCGTTCTCGAACCGCAAGATGATGAACTCGTCCTTGCAGTCCTGAATGAGCTTGATCATCTGGCGAAGGTTCCGGACCGGCTGATCGTTGACGTGGGTGAGGACCGACATCGGCGTGACGCCGTAGCCCTTGGTCAACTTGTGAGGAATGATCGGCGAACAGGCGACGACGACCTCGTCGTCCTTGTTCTCGCGGTTCTTGCGCATGTATTGCGACAACAGGCCGCCCCTGGCGGCGATGTAGGCCCACCAGCCGCCGCCGGCGGCCTGCACCATCTCCGTAGTCACGGGGGCGAAGACCAAGCCCCCGAAGATGAAGTAGGTCGGCCGCTTGCCGGTCATGGGCTGGATGAAGGAGTCGCTGGTGGTCACCGTGGCGACGTCGAGATCCAGCTTCTCGCCCTTGCGGAAGATCTTGAGCTGGACCTTGCTCCCGGCGGGCTTGCGGGTGATGAGATAGCCCATGTGGACGCGATGGCCGCTCGCGATCGGGACCATGCCGAGGTTGTCCACGGCGACCCCGTCGACTTCGAGCACCACGTCGTCGACCTTGAGCACATCCTTGAGGTCGGGCCGGTCGATGCCGAAGATCAGCGAGCCGGTGGTGGCCCGGTCGAGCTGAAGGTAAGCCCGCATGTCGGGGTTCTCGAGGGTGGCGGCCCGGACGCGCAGCCGCGGGAAGCCGTCGTACTTGCCGTCCTTCCAGTCGTCGAGGAAGTGCCGGACGACCTCGGCGGGGATCAGGTAGCCGATGTTCTCGCCCTCGGGGAACTTGCTGAAGACGATGCCGGCGATCTGCCCGTCGATGATCCCCGGGCCGCCGCTGTTGCCGGGGTTGACGGCGGCGTCGACCTGGATCCGCAGGGCCGACGTGTCGTAGTAGTACGGGCTGTACTCCACGCGGGAGACGACGCCCTCGGTGACCGACAGGGTGTCGCCGCCGGTCGGGTAGCCCAGCACGTTGATCTTGGCCTTGAGTTCGGGCAGCTTGTCGCTCAGCGGCACCGGCTCGAGGTCCTGGATGTCGGCCGGATCGTCGAGCTTGAGCGTGGCCAGGTCGCAGTCGGGCGAGAGCCACTCGATTTCCGCGTCGAGCTTGTCCGATGACTCGTAGGGCTGGACGTAGATCTGCTGGGCCCAGTTGACCACGTGGGCGTTGGTGAGGATGCGGCCGCCCTCCAGGATCACGCCGGAGCCCGTCACCTCGTTGGGCGTGGTGATCTTCCAGGGCATGAACATGTTCGGCGGCGATTGCGAGGCGAAGACCTTGACCACGGACTTCTGGACCTCGTCGGCGGCCAAGGCGGTGAGGCCGGGAGCGACGACGGCGGCCAGAGTGACGAGCCCCGTCGCGGTTCTGGTTCGGCGCATTGTGTCCTTCCTGGGTATCTGAGCGTCGTTGACCTGGCCCGGCAACCGGCCGGCACCAGCCAAGGACATGCAGATGATCCGACAGACCGGCTTGAAGATCAAGTATGGAAGGGCCCCCGGGGACAACCCGTGCCCGGGATGGAGCCTTCGGATGGGTGTCTCATCACGGCCGAAGTCAGATGACCCGACTGCGCAAAGGGCCGCCTGCCAGTGCGCTGGCGACTTCGCGGGCGGCCTTGGATCGCATCTCAGCCAGTGAGGCCTCCGAGTAGAAAGCGCTGTGAGGCGTCAAGACCAGGCTGATCGGTGGGTCGGCATCGGACTGCCACAGTCGGACCAGCGGCGACGCAGCTTCCGGCGGCTCATGAGGCAGGACATCGATGCCCGCCCCGGCCAGACGGCGTTTCTGCAGGGCGGCGGCAAGGGCCTCGACGTCCACGACCGCCCCCCGGGCCGTATTGATCAGAATCGCGGTCGGCTTCATTTGGGCCAACGCCCGGGCATCGATCATAGCCCGGGTCTCTTCGGTCAGGGGAACGTGCAGGGAGACGACGTCGCTCCTCCTGAGAAGTTCCTCCAGGCCGACGAGTGTTACGCCCAGGGCCTTGTCGACCCCTGGCCGAACGTAAGGATCGCACGCCAGCACATTCATCTTCAGGGCCTTGCACCTCAACGCCATCGCCGTTCCAATTCGCCCCAGCCCGATGATCCCCATGATCGCGTCGGCCAGCCGGAACACCGGGGCCACGGCCCGGTAGTCCCAGGGGGATAGGCTTGCCCGCAGCCTCCGCTCCGTCTGGACGATCCCGCGCTGGCACGCCAGCATCAGGGCCATCGCGTGGTCGGCGACCTCATCGACGCCGTAATCCGGCACGTTGCACACCATGATGCCCCTGGCCCGTGCCGCGTCGAGATCGATGTTGTCGAAGCCCGCACCGGCCCGGACGATGATGCGACACCGTGCCAGTACCCCAATGACCTCGGCGGGAATAGATATCTCGTGGAAAACGATCAACGCGTGGGCGTTCTCGATCTGGCCAAAAAGCTGCCGGAACGATCTGGCCTGCAAGCACCGGAGCCTGGCCAAGCCGCCGAGCACTTGTTCTTCGATGTCCGCGGGAGGGGCAATGTAGTCGGTGATCACGACGTCGTACATAGACAAGAAAAACTCCACCTTTTGCAAACCCACCGGCGTCGCCCCGTCCGCGGGTCAGTCGCCCGCGCCGGCGTTTTCCATCTGCGCGGAGCGATCCGCCACAAACGTCATCGGTCCGTCCTGTCCAGCCTGGTGACGGCTTGAGCGCTTTCTCCGATCAGCATGGCCGTCATGCCGCCATCCGTCATGATGCTGGCCCCCGTGATGTAGGAGGCCTCATCCGAAGCCAGAAAGGCCACCAGATTGCCCACTTCCTCCGGCTGCTGAACGCGTTTGATGGGGATGTGTGCCATCCAGAACGCCTCCGCCTCTTTCGGGTCACTGGCCGCCCGCTTGATGTCCGACCATATCTGCGTGTCCGTCAGACCCGGATTCACCACGTTGATGCGAATGCCCAGAGGGGCAAATTCGATGGCCATCGACTTGGTCATCGCCATCACGCCCCCCTTGGCGGCAGCGTAAGGCGCCGCCGCCGGCAGCGTGGCGTGGCAGTGCACGGACGCGATGTTGATGATCGCGCCCCCCTTTTGCCTGGCCATCTCTCGCAGGGCGGCCTGACTGCAAAGGAACGTCCCCTTGAGGTCGACGCTGATCACGCGCTCCCAGTCCGCCTCGTTCATCTCCAGGGTCGGCTTGACAAAGTTGACGCCGGCGTTGTTGACCAGGATGTCCAGCGATCCGAAACTGGAGACCGTTCGCGCCACCATCTCGCGGACCTGCGATTCGGAGGACACGTCGGCCTTGATGAACAGGCACTGATGGCCCCGCTCGGTGAGGGCGGCGGCCACCCGTTTCCCGTTGGCCTCGTGAACGTCGTTCACGACGACCACGGCGCCGCATCGAGCGAGCACGCGGGCGATCCCCTCCCCGATCCCCGAACCCGCCCCGGTGACCACGGCAACTTTGTTCTTCAGTTCTGGCATGGCGTTCGTCCTTTCATCTCATCAGCACCTCGGTTCAGGCGATAGAACGAAATGGCGTTTTCGCGGAACACTTTGCGAAGCTCGGACTGCGAGCATCCATCGAGTGCCCGGCAAAGCGTCTCCACCCAGCGCGGATACGTGGTGGCCTGAAAGGCCACCGGCCAGTCGCCGCCATACATGACACGGTCCACGCCGAAGCACGACAGGACGTGGTCAAGATACGGCTTCAGATCCTTCGGAGTCCACCGCTCCATGTCGGCCTCCGTGACCAGGCCGGACAGCTTGCAGTGGACGCTCGGGAACCGGGCCAAGTCCTCGATCTGGGTCATCCACGGCTCGAACACCTGCTCCTTGATGTTCGGCTTGCCGATGTGGTCAAGGATGAAGCTGACTTCGGGACACTGGCGCACGAACTCGATCGTGTTGGCCAGATGGTGGTGAGCGATGCAGATGTCAAAGGAAAAGCCGAACCGGGGAAGCTGGCGGACGCCCTCGATGAACGCCGGTCGGAGACAGAAGTCGGGATCAGGCTCGAATTGGATGATGCGCCGGACGCCTTTGACAAGGGGATTGCGGGCCAGGTGCTCGAGCCGCGGGCATACCGCTTCACCCTTCTCCAGCGGAGCCCACGAGACCAGGCCCTCGATCCGCGGATCCTCACCGGCCAGGTCCGTGACCCACTGGGTCTCCCGTTCATATTGCTCGGGCGCGCACTCGCACTGCACGAACACCATCTTCTCGACCTGGATCGAACCGCAGGTGCGGTCAAAGTCGCCGAGCAGATACGGCTTGTTCAACAGGGGGATGCCGTCCAGCCAGGGGTAACGCAAATGAGATGGATCCCACAAATGCAAATGAGTGTCGACAATGGGGAATTCAACCATGGCCCGCCACCTCGTTCCCCGTCACTCTGACGGTCCTGCATCCTTGAACTGAAACGCGTAGAGTTTCGCGGACGCCATCCTGAAGTGCAGTTTCAGCGGCCTGCCCCGAAAAGCGGCCAGATCGCCGCTGCCCTGCCATCGGACCTCCCAGGCGACGTCGTCGCACGAGATCTCCTCGCAATCGGCCAGCGAGTAGCCGGGGATGGGCTCATCGTTGAGATCACGCAGTTCCACGAAGATCGTGCCCTGCCCGCCGCACTGATGATTCAGGTAAAGGCGATTTCCGCTGAACGTGATGGGCGGGGTCGTGATCCATCCACCCCGGTAGTCGACCTCCGCCGACACGAAGCCGTCCAGACGTTGGCACACGGCGATCAGCCCCGACCGATTCGGCATCGGAGGCATGTCGTCCCGCAGCAGCACCGAGTCGTGCAGGTTGCCCGTATACCAGTAGTACTGGTACAGATCGTTGCCCGCGCGGACCATGCCCAGGCCGGTCATCGTTCTCATGCGATCTTCCTGGTCGTTTCGGCCCATAGGGACGTAGGCGGAGCGATCGACGCGGTCCCAATGGATCCCGTCGCGGCTGACGGCGAGAACCGTCTCCAGCGGCCCGTTGGCGTCGTCGAACCGCGGAAACCACGGCTGGCGCGAAGGATGGAAATGCCGGAAGAAGGTCGGAAACATCAGGTACACGTCCTGGGCATAGGGGTAGATGACGGGGGCATCGGTGTAGAAATCGGCAAACCCGTCCCATCCATCGGCCCAGAAGACCATCTTCACCTGGTTGGCGGTGGCATACAACGTCTCCTGTTCGGCGTTGGCCGCCACGGGCCAGGGCTTGAGCAGATCGTCGGTCTCGATGCGGCCGACCGCCCTGAGGTTCTCGAGCCCCGCAGCGAACATGTTCTCGGGGCCGACGGCCTCCACCCACCCCTCCGGCTTCTCGGACGAGTACCCATACTTGTAGAAGAACTGATTGCCCTGGATGGCGGTCAGGCCCCCGACGCCCGGGCCCGCGTTCTGCACGCGAAACCAGACGACGTATTTGCTGATGTTGGGATCCCAGTAGGGCGCCGGCGTCGTGAACTCGGGCAAAATGGGCAGGACCCGGCCCGCGGTTTTGAAGCGAAGACCATCGGCCGAGTAGAAAGCGTATACTCCGACCAGCGAACGCTTGTCCTTGCCGCCGGCGAGAGAAACCAGTTCCTGGCCCTCGGCGTCCAGGGCATGATAGTTGAGTTCCTGGAACGCCTTATACCGGCGCTGCGGCGCGTCGACCGGGTCGTACATTACGACCGTCCCGAAGTCGAGCGGCACAAGCCGGCCCTTGTCCCTTTCCGACTCGTAGCCGATATGGCCCGGACCGAACTGGGTCCAGTGAATCCCGTCGCCGGATTCCGCGTGCTGCAACCGGGCGAAGGGTGAGTAATACATGCGCCACACCTTTCGCCCCTCATCATAGATGATGTTCCTGGGGTAATGGGCCCCCGGGAAATCGACCTTGATCTTCTGGGGTTGGTTGGCCCGCAGCCTGAGGTTGTGGCTGGCCTCGATGAAACGGCGGTCAATGAAGAGTTGCTTGCGGTCGGAAACGTCCCGGACATCGGTGGCCACGGTCAGTTTCACGGGCACCTCGACCCCATCGAACGTACCTGCCCGCACCTTCAGGTTCACCGTGTAATGACCCGGCTCCAGAGTAGCGGCGGACACCCCCACCACCACCGTTTGACCCTCGCCGGTCAGGGTTCCCTGGCTTCGATCCAGAGAGAGCCACTCGGCCTCTTCGTGAATCGCCCAGGGTATCGACGGCAGGTTGGAGGAGATGGTCATCCTGCATTCGTCCGTGAGCCCCTTGCCTCTCACAACGACGGCGCTGAGCATCGGCGGCCAGACGCGCAAAAAAGGTCGGGCGAGACTGCCGGGGGGCTCGAAGTTATCGTGATACAGCGCTTCGTCGGAGAACCGCATCTCATCAATCAGCCCCTGAAACTTCTTCATGTGCCGTTCGTGTGAGTGCAGCTCGTGATGGTCCCACTGCTGGTGGGCATCACGCATGCCGATCTGCAGCATGGGGTAATGCGGCGGAAAGACCACGTCGCGATAAGGCGGTTCACCGATGACCACCTGTTTCCACACGCCCTTGGCGGTGAATTGCCGCCGTCCGTCGAAGTAGTGTCGCAGTTCATGACGCGCTGAATCATAGACCACGGCGAAATGGTGATACTGATCGTCGGCCTTCAGGTCGCCGGTCGGCTTGTTCCACGCCCGTGGCCCGTCAATGGGCAGGAAGCGGCGGGCGATATAAAGACCGACCGGGTTGTCTCCTCGCCCATAGTCGATGTAGTTCACGCCGGACAGGCCCCAGATGCGGTTGTCCGCCCGCATGTCGGCCCGGGCCTTCAGCCAACATTCCAGCGTCCAGTTTGCGTCACCGGGGTTCAGCGCGTCCTCGGCCTTGTACCGGTAAGCTCCCAAACCATCGCGGGGGGTGGCGTCGGGGTTGAGGGCATGGCCGAACTTGCCCCCCTCCACGATAGCCGCATCGGGACCGAGCGCGAGATGGAAGCCGTGGCCGCTCGAATCCACCGCAACCTCGGAACCGGGCGGATCATCAAACAGCCACAGGGCCACCGTCGCCGCCCACACCGGCAGGGGATGCAGCACCATCGCAAACAACCACGCCCCGCCAGGCATGGCCCACCGCGCGGCCTTCCACCTTCGTTCACCATCCATCGCCCAACCCCTCCCTGCAACCCGGCTCGGCCCAACGCCGATCGCCCGGCGCCCGGTTCGGCAGCCGGCAGTGAGAGACCGTTCACACCCCAAGTCGCTCGGGGCACGTGCGCCCCGCCGCGGGACCCGTCGGGGGCACCCACGCACTCTCTGAGAGCCGACCGGCCTGGGTCTCCTCGGCAAGCTCAGTGGCCGTGATCGCGAACCAGTTCCACCGCTTGGCGGCATCGGTGATGGGCCAGGGGAGTCCAATCAGGTATCCCACGATCAGGGCTGAGGCGAACGCGAAGACGGCCGGCCACAGAAAGCTCAGCGAACTGAAGAACGCCACGTACACGCCGACCGCCGTCCCCACCATGCCCCCGGAAAAGGCACCGATGCTGTTGGCTCGTTTCGTGAACATTCCCAGCCAGAAGATCGCGAGCATGGGACCGGTGAACG
>JACQVT010000689.1 GCA_016209665.1 Planctomycetota bacterium
CACGGCGCGTCTGCCGCGCTCCGCGCGGCGGGCGGTCAGGGCCGACCGCCCCTACGCCCGGGCTACCGGCCTACGGAAACCCGGCGCACCCGCCCTGCCGCCGGGGCTAGACACGGGGGCGCAAAAGGCGTCTAATGACGCCGCCTATTGTGGCACCGGCCACAGGGCGTACCCGGCATTCCGTCAGACCATACACCCCACCAGGGAGGTGTCTCGTGCGCAGCCTCGTCACTCGGCTCTCTCCGCGGCATTTCGCTCCGGCCCTCGCGGTCCTCACCCTGGCCCTCGCGGCCTGCGCCCCGGCGGCGCCACCGAGCCCGACCGCGGCGCCGGCCAAGCCGACGGAGGCGCCCAAGCCGGCGGCCACCACGGCGCCGGCTAAGCCGGCGGCCACCGCCGCCCCGGCCAAGCCCACCGAGGCGCCTGCAGCCAAGCCGGCTGAGAAGCCGGCCGCGGTCGCCTCGCCGGCGGCCAAGCCCACCGAGGCCCCGGCCGCCAAGGCCGAGGCCAAGCCGGCCGCCTTCGACGAGAAGGCTATAGCCGACTTCTACCGCGGCAAGAACATCCGCATCATCGTCGGCTTCGCCCCGGGCGGGAACTTCGACCTCTTCTCCCGCGTCCTCTCCCGCCACCTGACCAGGTACATGCCTGGCAACCCCACCGTCATCGTGGAGAACCGCCCTGGAGCGGCCAGCATGGTCATGACCAACGCCGTCTACAAGGCCGAGGCCAAGGACGGGACCATCATCGGCCACCCCAACCAGAACCTCATCACGCAGCAGGCGCTCGGCCTGCCCGGCATCGAGTTCGACGTGACCAAGTTCCAGTGGCTCGGAGCCGCGTCCTCCAGCATCCCCGGCTGCGGCGTGCGCACTGACCTGGGCATCAAGGGCATCGAAGACGTCTTCACCCGCGAGCTCGCCACGGCCGCCGACGCCCCCGGCTCCGGCAGCTACGACGTACCGTCGGTGATCAACGGCGTGCTCAAGACCAAGTTCAGGCTCGTGCCCGGCTACACCGGCGCCAGCCGCCAGCGTCTGGCCATCGAGGGCAAGGAGGCGGAGGCCTACTGCCAGGCCGACGCCCTGAGCGCCACCTTCGTCCCTCTGCTCGAGGGTCCCAACCCGCCCACGAAGAAGATCATCATCCTCGGCTCCGAGCGCTCCAATCATCCCATCCTCAAGGACGCCGTTCCCGCCGAAACCCTCGCCAAGACCGACGAAGACCGCGTCGTCCTTCGGGCAGTCTACGCCCCCAACACCATCGCCTACCCCTGGGCCGTCGCCCCTGAGGTCCCGCGCGACCGCGTGGCTGCCCTGCGCAAGGCCATGGCCGACTCATTCAAGGATCCGGAGTTCCTCGCCGAGGCCAAGAAGACCAACCTAGATCCCGATTTCAAGTCCGGGGACGCAGTTGCCCGCGTCGCCGAAGAGCTCCTGAAGACCCCGCCCTCCGCGTTGGCCCGCCTCAAGGAGATGCTCAAGTAGCTACCAGCCATTCATAACCAGGAGCGTGCGTCCATGACCACCCTCGGCAGCACCGTCCAGATCGCCAACAAGTCCTACCCTGTCCTGTCGGCCGGCAAGCCTTTCGCCTGGCCGCGGGGCAACGTCATCGCCGTGTGCCCCATCGTCGCCTGGGAGACCTGGCCGGAGCACCTGGGGACCAACAAGTCGCACCAGCGCTCCAACCGGCCCGGGCTCCCGCCCAATGCCCGCTGGCCGCGCGACGAGTGGACCGTCCAGGACCACGACTACGCGGAGTACGAGGGCATCTGGAACCTGCTGGACATGTTCGACCGCGTCGGCGTGAAGGCCACCTTCGTCTGCAGCGGCGCCAGCGTCGAGCGCTTCCCGGAGATCGCCAGGGAGTGCGAGCGGCGCGGGCACGAGCTGGCCTCCGAGAACTACATCCACGAGTACCCGGTCGTGTACAGCCTGGAAGAGGAGCGGGAAGACCTGCGCAAGAACATCGCCGCCTTCGAGAGCGTGCTGGGGCACCACCCCCGCGGCTACATCTCGCCCGGCCACCGCCCCAGCGACAACACCCTGGACCTCGTCGCGGAGCTGGGCTACACCTGGGACGCGGACTTCATGGTCTGCGACGAGCCGGCCGTCCTGGACGTGCATGGCAAGCCCATAGTCACCATGCCCTACGCCCACATCAGCGACTACCACGCCTACGACTTCAAGACCTACCCGCGCGCCCTCCAGGACATGCTCACCGACGAGTTCGACCACCTGTACGCCCTGGGCGTGGCCGGCCGCCCCAAGATGATCGGGTACGCTTTCCACCCCTTCCTGAGCCACGGCTTCCGCATCAAGCCGATCGAGGAGTTCTTCAAGTACACCCGGCGCTTCTCCGGCGTCTGGCACGCCACCCGCCTGGAGATCGCGAAGTGGATGCTGGAGAGCTATCGCGCTTGACAGCGTTCGCGAGTGGAGAGCTATCGCGCCCTATTGGACGGCGCCGTCGCTCGCTGTTAAGCTATGACCGCATATCGCCGCTAACGTCGGACACCCAGCGAGCGCCATCGCTAGAAAGGTGGAGGAAACGTGTCTGACGACCATCGGAACCAGGCCGCGACCCCAGCTCAGGCGGCAGACGAGCCGCCCCCGGATCCTTCGCGTCGCCAGTTCATTCGCGGCGCGGTCGCGGCCGGGGTCGCGCTCACCTTCAACGTCGTCGGCTTCGGCGACCTCGCCCGCTGGAACGGGATGCTGGGCGCACAGGTGGCCGAGGCGGTCATCTTCCCCGATCCGTCGCTCTGCATCGGCTGCCTGACGTGCGAGGTCGTGTGCTCGCAGGTCCACAAGCAGGCCGGGCTCTCCGAGGTCCCGCGGATCAGGATCTACAACGATCCGAACGTCAAGGTCGACCCGGAGATCCAGCGGAACTACCCGGACCGTGGCACGTTCACCCAGGAGCCGTGCTTGCAGTGCCCCACGGCCGAGTGCCTGTACGTGTGCCCGGTCAACGCCTTCCACGTCGAGCCCAAGACCGGCGCCCGCTACATCAAGGAAGACGTGTGCGTGAGCTGCGGCCGCTGCGCCGAGGCGTGCCCCTTCCCTGTCTCGAACGAGTCGCTGGCGACCGGCGGCGAGAAGCTCGGCCAGAAGACCCGGATCACCTACGATCCCGCCAAAGACACGTACACCAAGTGCGACCTGTGCTACTTCCGGCCCGAGGGTCCGGCCTGCGTGGAGCGCTGCCCGGTGAACGTCCGCATTCGGCAGGGCATCGTCAAGAGCGATCGGCTGTGCCTGGACAAGCCCCGCTCCGACGAGCAGACCTGGACGCGGCTGAAGGCCTTCCAGACGTTCGAGGGCAGCCCCGCGCCCAGGCAGTCCGCCTGATCTCAGGAGAGTGAGCTGGAGAGACACATGCGCGGCACTTCGACGCTGGTACTGGTAGTCGGGCTGGTCCTGGTCGCGATTGGTGGCGCCTGGATCGTGCTGCAGCACAGCTCCGGGGCGCAGCCGTGGGGCCCGCTGCTGTCCGATAACGTCCTGTTCGCCAAGTCCCTGCCGTTCCTCATCGGCCTGGGCATCCTGCTGGGCCTCGCCCAGGCGCTCGGCGGCAACGGCTTTCGCGCCGAGCGGCGCGGAGAGCGGGTGCGCCGGTTCTCCGTGGCCACAGCTCTCTCGCACTGGACGATGACGCTCGGCTTCTTGCTCGCCTTCGCCACCGGTCTCACCGAGTACTTGAAGGGTGTGCTCGACGTGCCGCCGCCGCTCCCCTCCTACATCTTGTATCGGGTGCACTACATCGGTGCTTCGCTCGTCGTCCTCACAGCCAGCAGCCTGGCCACGTCCTGGCTCCTGAGCGGCGACCGTCGCCTGCTGCCGGACCTGAAGCGCTTCGCCCGTGAGCTCCGCGGCCTGGCCGCGGAGCTGCCTCGGCCGCTGGGCAGTGTCGTGGCCGGGTTCTTCGGGCTCAGCATGCGTCGGCCGGCGCCTCCCGTCGGCCAGTTCACCTCCTACGAGCGACTGGTCTCCTTCCCCATCTGGGTGGTGCTGGTGGGCCTGATCGTGCTGACAGGCCTCGTCAAGGCGATGCGCTACCTGTTCCCGATCCCCGGCGAGCTCGTCAGCGTCGCCAGCGTCGTCCACGTCGCCACGATGGTGATGTTGGCGGCCAAGCTGCTGGACCATTTGCGCTACGTGTTGAGTCCCAGTCGCTGGCCGCTGTTCGTCGCCATGGTGACGACGTGGATGGGCGTCAAGTACGCCCGCGCCCGCCATCCCGGCTGGGCCATCGGCGACGAGGCGCTCGCCGCGGAACCGTCCCTGGCCAGCAAGGTGGTCGCGGAGCCGGCGGACGCCCACTAGGGAAACAGCGCAGCCGCGGCCCGACCTGAGCCCGGACTATTCACCGGCGAATGATCCGGCCGGGCGCTTACAGAGCAGCGCTGGAGACGGGAAACCCCTGGTCGGCCAGTTGCTCGACGCACGCCTCGCAGTCGAAAGCCCCCGGCTCGGACTCCACACAGATGGTGTTGCCCGTCATCCAGACGTGGACGACGCCGGGCTGGCGATGGACGAAGCTCAAGATGTCGTCGGCATCCTCCGGCACCTGGAGGCGGCCAAGCCGCATCTCGCTCACCTCGAGCGGCGGGGGGGCGGGCTGGGTCGCCTGCTCGTCGGACGGCTCTGGGGCAATCGCGTCCTGTTCGATGGCGGCTTCCATTTCGGTCTGGTCCTCGGTACGATTCAGCTCGTCCACGGCTCTCTCCTCGAAATTGGTCGCGTGTCGGGGCGACCGAACGCGCCTCAGTGGCCGGCGCGCGGGTCTTCCCGTATCCTGACCTCCGGGTTCGCGCGCAATACTCTGACGATCTCCGCCTCCGTCAACTGGGTCGGGTCGTAGCGCACCATGATCTCGATTTGGGTAACGACCAGGCTCTGGATGCCCGGCAGGAGGCCCAACTGGTACTGGATCGTCTCCTCGGCCTCGTA
>JACQVT010000071.1 GCA_016209665.1 Planctomycetota bacterium
ACTGGATCACTGGGCAGACACTCCAAACCAATTTCGTGCACGGGCACTTTTCGGCCGACGAGCAGACGCGCATGCACGACAACGATTTCATTGCCACAGGATCCAACCTGCGGGATCACCAGCCGGACACCCTGCAGATACGGGAAGAGGCGGACCGAGTCACCTGGTCGATCAAGGGGCGCGACTTCACCGGAGAGCCGCCGATCTGGCGGCTCTCCGGGAGCCACGCTGGCGTCACGACGCAGCTCACCTATAAGGCCCTCGGTCCTGCCCTCTGGTGCTGGGGCCCGTTTGCCAGGCTGTCGGCAGGCGGACGCGCCGGATATGAGCAGCTCTGCACCGTCGAAGGGACCGTGCAGGTCGACGGCAAGACGTACGAGATCAAGAATGGGTACGGCGTGCACGAGCGCCACGAGGCGGCCTGGACTGACACCGGGGACTACATGGTGGATGACATCATGGGGAGGGGTCTCTACTGGCAGTTCGGGTTCAGTCCGGAGTTCTCCTATTACGCCCTGACGCGGGAGAGGCACCCAAACTTCGGCTACGCGGTCATCGACGGGGAGGTCTACGCGTCGACTGATCCAAAGAAGGTGCAGACCGAGGATGTAGCTTTCTGGGATGATCCTCGGACTGGCTTTCATGTGCCGTATAAGTGGCATACCTGGATGCAGACCGACGACGGCATCATGGATGTGCACTACACCGCGTACGCGCGCGCCTGCAACGTGTGGGTGAGACCGAAGGGATACTGCATCTACTACTGGTTTCTGTGCCGGGGCAGCGGCTCCTTCCGGTTCGCTGACGGGCGGGTCGTGCAGTCGGACAACATGATGTGCCTGCAGAATATCGATAGGACCTTTCTCAATCTCGCGCACATCGGGGCGTACCCTGGCCGGTGAGCTCCACCGGGCGCACGTGGCGCGTACCGGGTTCTCAGCCGGAGGGCTGGGGCGGGCCGTTCGTTTGCGAGGCGATCGGGGAGCGACTGCGCCGCGGCCGTGACGTGAGGCGACCCGGCGGTTAGCCCAGGCGCGCGTGGGGGTGAGGTCGAGTTGACCACGATCGCGACCGCGACGGGCCCGGTCAACGCCGCCGAGCTCGGCGTAACCCTGGTGCACGAGCACCTTCGGTCCCGGCGCGAGTCGGTCGCCGTGCAGTTCCCGCATCTGTTCGATGAAGGTAGGGACCTTGAGCGGGCCCTGCTACAGGTCGAGGCGGCCCGCGCTCACGGCGTGCGTACGCTCTGCGATGCCACGGTGCCGGGGATCGGTCGGGACGCCCGGTTCGCCCGCACCGTCGCCGAGCGCACCGGCGTGCACATTGTGGTCGGGACCGGCTTCTACACCATGAACGAGGTGCCGCCCTACTTCGCCATCCGTTCTATTGACCACATGGCGGACGCGTTCGTGCACGACGCGCAGGTCGGGATCCAGGGCACCGACATCCGTGCCGGGTTCCTCAAGTGCGTCACCGGCGAGCCGGGCCTCACGCCCGGCGTCGAGCATACCCTGCGGGCCGTCGCCCGGGCCCATCGCCGCTCCGGCCTGCCGATCATGACTCACTCAAACGCACGGGAGGGGACCGGACTCCAGCAGCAGGATCTGTTCGAGACGGAGGGGGTCGATCTGCGGCGGGTACTCATCGGCCACTCCGGCGACACCGACGACCTGGAGTACCTGGTCGCGCTCCTTGAGCGTGGATCCTTCATCGGCTTCGATCGCTACGGGCTGGAGCGCTGGGGTCAGCACGAGTTTCTCTCCACCGAGCGCCGAAACCGGATGGTCCTCGCCCTGTGCGGCATGGGCTTCGCCGCCCAACTCATGGTGTCCCACGACTACCCGTGTTACCTCGACAGCATCGACCCGACGACGCAAGCCCGCGAGCATCCGAACTGGAGCATGACCTATCTCTTCGACGCGGTCATCCCGGCGCTCCGCGCCGCAGGGGTTACGGATGTGCAGATCCGGGCCATGATGATCGACAACCCGCGGCGCTGGCTCGAGACCCGGACTGCCTACTGACCCATCGGCGGCTTCGTGGGCCGAGCGTGTCAATATCGACCTCAGCAGGATCGAGCGGGGCGGCGCCAGCGGCTCGGCACCCGCCAACGGAGGCAGCAGACTACTGTGCAGATCGGGCTGTATTTTGACCTGCGGAATCCACCCGGCTGGCGCCGCGACTGGGCACGCCTCTACGCTCAGACGCTCGAGTGGATCGAAGGGGCAGAACACCTGGGCGGCCAGTCGATCTGGTTGTCTGAGCACCACCTGTTCGAGGACGGGTACCTGCCGCAGCCGCTCACCTTCGCGGCCGCCGTGGCGGCGCGGACCAGGCGCGTGCGGATTGGAACGGCGGTGCTCCTGGCCCCCCTGCGTTCCGCGGCCCAGATCGCCGAGGAGGCCGCGGTGGTGGATCTCATCAGCGGAGGCCGGCTGGAGCTGGGCCTCGGTGCCGGCTACCGGGTCCCCGAGTTCCGCGCCTTCGGGGCGGACTTCGGGACTCGCCTCCAGGTGCTGTTCGAGCGCGGGCGCGAGATTCAGCGGCTGCATGCCGAGGGAGGGACCACGCCACCACCCGTGCAGCGCCCGCTGCCGCTGTGGTTTGGTGTCAGCGGGCCGCGGGGCGCCCGCTGGGCCGGGCGCCTCGGGGCGGGACTCTTGCGCATCAAGGCCGCCCAGCTTGGCCCCTACCACACGGGACTCGCCGAGGGTGGATACAGCGCCCGGCAGGCACGAATGGGCGACGTCTTCGAGGCGATCCTGGCCGACGACCCTGAGGCCGCCTGGCCCCGCGTCGCCCCGTGCCTCGCGTACCAGTGGGACTCCTACCGCCGCTACGCGGTCGAGGGGACCGATCGCCCCGCCCCCCCGCCTATCGACCCCGACCAGTGGCGGCGGCCGGGACCGGACGGCGCCCCGCCGCG
>JACQVT010000690.1 GCA_016209665.1 Planctomycetota bacterium
GATCGGGCGGCCGTGATGCCGACCAGGCCACGGGCGACCGCGGCCGGGACCGCGACCGAGGTGACCGAGGCCAGGGCCCCGACCGACGCCCAGGCCAGGGCGGCGGACGTGATTTTGGCCGCGACCAGGGTCGGGACCGGGGACCGGATGGCGACCGCGGACGAGACCGGGGTCGCGACGGGGGTAACGCCGACGACAACCGGGGGCCGGACGGCGGACGCGACCGCGCTCCGGGTGGGCGTGATTTCGGACGCGACCGGCCGGGCGGCAGCCGCGGCGATCGCGATCGCAGCAACGGCGCAGATCGCGACCGCCGAGAGGACGACCCCGACGCGGCCGATCGCGACCGCGACAACGATCGCCCACCGCCCGGCGGCGATGACCGGGAACGTCCGCCCAGCCGGCGGCGGCCTTCGGACCGGGGCCCGACGCGGTAGTCGGATAGCGCGGGCTGCCCCCGCAACCGAACGACGCGGGGAGATAGAGACGCGGGGACGCGGGGAAAAGCAGAGACGGATTCCAGGATTTGCGCGGCGCGCGAAGCCGCCGCGGTACAGCGGACTGTGGATCGAGACGGGATATGGGCACCATGCGGCGCGGCAACACAGGCAGCGGCTCGGGAGGCGGCCGACATCGGTCCGGGCCGCCGCGGCGGGCCTTCAGCCTGCTGGAGATGGTGCTCGCCCTGTCGCTGATCATCATGTTGATGGGCGGCGTCTACGGCTTTTACGTGTCGACGATGCAGGCCCGGGAGGCGGCGGTCCGAAGCATGCGCGACACGCTGCTCATGCGGGCGCTCTTGGAACAGATGGCCGAGGAGATCCGCCACGTCACCGACATCGTGCCCGACAACGTGGGCTTCATCGGAACGGAGGAGGAGCTGACGTTTACGCGGCTGGCCATCCCCCACATGGGCGAGGCCATGAGATTGCGCGACCGCGTGGGCGACGACTCCAAGCCGGGGCTGCAAGACTTCCTGCGCGTCACCTACAAGCTGGAGTGGGACACCTCGGGCGAGAACCTGGACGAGGACGGGACCCCGGTGGTCTACGGACTGCTGCGCAATTCACCCCCCCTGATCGACCCGAACCCGGCCTACCAGCTCAGCCCCGAGGCGTTGACGAAACTCGAGGAGGACACGGGTTTCAAACTCGATGACGGAGCCGAGCTGCCGAGGCTGCCCCCCAGTGCCCCCGAGATCATCGCCCCCGAGGTGAAGTACCTGCGGTTCAAGTATTTCGACGGCGTGAACTGGTTGCCGCGCTGGCAGGCCACGGGGGGCAGCGCCCAGCAGGCGAGCGGCGGCGACGCCGGAACCGGTGAACTCGGCGACGGTACGGGCGGCACCGGCGACCAAGGGGCGGGCGGTGACGGATCGGACTTGGCCGCGGGTCTCGGCGGTGAGCGGGAGCCGTCCGACCGCGTGCTCCCGCAGGCGATCCAGATCACCATCGGCAAGGTGAAGGTGCCGCATCAACTGGGCGACTTCGACATCGGACAGGCGATGGAGGAAGAGAGACTGGACAACGAGACATGGCACCCCGACCGCTGGACGATCCGGGTCTACCTGCGGCAGGCCGATCAGTCGCTGCTCAGCACGCGAAGCCACGGCATCGACGTCGGAAACGACTTGGGAATCGAAAGCGGTCAGTTGGAGAGCGGCCTGAGATGATACCAGCGCGTTTTCGACAATCTGTTCCCAGTCCCGTTTGCCGCCGGCGACCGCAGACGGCCCGGCGGGGGATGATCTTGCTGGTCGTGCTGGCGATCATCGCGGTGCTGGCCCTCATTGCCGCCAGCTTCGCCTACCGCATGGAGGGAGAACGGCTGGGCATCGAGGCCCTGGGCGACTTGCAGCAGGCCCGCCTGGCCGGCGAGTCGGCCATGGAGCGGGTCAAGCACCTGTTGCGCGACGACCGCACCAACATGGACTTGTGGTACGACAACCCGGAGGCCTTCCGCCGGGTGCCGGTCTGGATGCCCGACAGCGAGGGCGGCCTCGGCGGCGACGAAAGCCCGACCCGCAAGGAGGTCGTGCCGGGCCAGCCTGCCTGGCGCTACAGCGTGGTGGCCTACGAAGTGGTGGCCGAGGACAAGGTGGTGATCCGCTACGGGCTGACTGACGAAGCCGGCAAGCTGAACATCAACTTCGCCAGCCGCGGGGAACTGCTGCGGCTGGTCAAGAGCGCCGACCTGAAGGAACTCCCCGCCGAGGCCCTGGTCGACGCCCTGATCGACTGGCGCGACCGGGACGACGATTTCAACTCGCCGGCGGGGGCGGAGTCGCCGTGGTACATGTCGAGGCTGGGCTACCGGGCGAAGAATCGCCCGTTCGATTCCGTTGAAGAACTGCTGATGGTGAGGTACTGGGACGGGCGGTTCCTGTTCGGCGAGGACGCCAACCGCAACGGCTACCTCGACGAGAACGAGGACGACGGCGACGAGGGCGCGTTCCCCGACGACAACGGCGACAACAAGCTCGACCGCGGCCTGGCCCGCTTGCTGACGACGTACTCGTGGGACTGGGACTTCGCCAACGACAACAAGCCGCGAAGCAACATCAACCAACTGTCCTGGAACGACCGCGAGAAGCTGCCCAAGCAACTCCAGGACGAGCTGAGCGAGGAGACGATCGGCTTTTTGGCCGAGGCCAAGAAGCGCGGGTTCAAGTTCCGGTCGGTGGGCGAACTGTGGGGCCTGCAAGTCTTCGAGGACGGCTCGTCGAACTATGATGAGGCGTGGGAAGCGTACAAGCAGCAAGTCACGGAGGAGAACGAGATCCCCAAGCCAGCCGGTGAGGACCAGGGTGGCGAGGATCAAGGCGGCCAGGATCAGGGCGACCAGGACCAGAACAACCAGGGCGATGACCGTGTCGACGGGCAGGACCGGCAGAACGATCAGGATCAGGACAACACCGGCGGCGACCGCACGAACCCAAGCAACGGCAGCGACCGGCGGAACACGGGGGAGACGGACGACGACTCCAACCGCGACGACGACGAGGAACAGCCTTCCGCCCGCGAGAAGAACGATCAGCGCCGCCGGCAGTCGGTCCGCGACGAGAACAACACGGGCAGCGTGCGTGACGGCCGGGGCAATCGCGGCGACAATGGCCGTCGAGATAGTCAGGCCGGCCGCGGCCGGCAGGGCACGGGCGACGGCAGACAGAGTGGGACGACGGGGTCCAGCGGCCGGAGCAGCCAGGCCGGGCGCACCGATCAGGGCAGTCAGCCGGGCGAGGACGACGAGGCTCGCAAGGGCGAACCGGTGATCAGCCCGGTGACCCCGGAACAGATGAACGTCGTGCTGGACCGGCTGACGGTGCGATCGCCGCAGCAGATCCAGGTGCCCGGGCGGATCAACGTGAACACGGCCCCCTTCGAGGTGCTGCGGAGCATCATCGGCATCACCGACGAGGAGGCGAAGCGAATCGTCGAGGCCCGCAAGAGCCTGGCCGGCCCCGACAAGATGACGACGGCCTGGCTGGTCACCAGCGGGGCCCTGGCGCCGGAGAAGTACGCGGTGATTGCGAACAAGATCACGGCCCGATCGATCCAGTTCACGGCCGACGTGATCGGCTTCGCGGACCACGTGGGAACCTTCCGGCGGCTGCAAGCGGTGATCGAGATGCGGGGACACATGGCCCAGATCCGGTACTATCGCGACATCAGCTCGCTGGGCATCGGCTTCCCGGTGAAGGACGACGAGCGGACGGAAGGGCTTTCGTATCAGCCACAGTAATGCGCAAGCGCGACGTACTATGCATTGATTGGGACGGGCGGTCGATCCGCGTGCTGGAGGTGGGCTTCCATCGCTCGGGGGTGGTCGTCCGGCGGGCCGTGCACGCCCCGGTGCCACCGGACATGGACGTGCGGGACCCGGCGACGATGGGGGACTTCCTCCGCCGCACCCTGGGCGAGCACCGCATCCGCACCCGCCGGGCGATCGTGGACGTGCCGCGGCACGATACGTTTCTCAACCGCCTGTCGCTGCCGTCCGGCACGATGGACGAACTGGCGGCGATGGTCCACTTGCAGATTCCCAAGGAGCTGCCGTTCAGCAGGGACCAGGCGGTCATCGACTTTGTGGTCGTCCCGAACGAGGGCACCACGTGGGACGTTTGGGTGGCGGCCATCCGCGTCGGCGTGGTCGAATACTATCGCCAGGTATTCGCGGCGGCGGGGCTCACGCTGGAGCGGATCGGTCTGCGGCCCTACGCGAACGTGCGCACGCTGCAAGCGTCGGACCTGACGCGAGGCCGCGTGGTCATGGTCGAGATCGGCCCGTCGATGACCGAGATCAACATCCTGCGCGACGGGCAGTTGATGTACACCCGGGCCGCCCCCGTGGCCATGCCCGCGGCCGGCAGCCCGGCGATCGGCGCCGAGGGCGAGGCCGCCGGCCCGCCGCCGCCCATGCCGATGGACGACCTGCTGATCGAGGTCAGCCGGACCATCGCCGCCTACCGGGCGACGGACCTGGGAGCGACCATCGACCTCATCGTTCTGGCCGGTACGGTCTGGATCGACGAACCCTTGGCGCGGGCGTTCGAGGAGCGATTCACCGTCCCGACCCAGGTGCAGCCGGTGCCCCGGGCCGTCCGCTGGCGGGCGGAACTGGCGGGTTCGCCGGCGCCGTTCAGCGCGGCGATGGGCCTGGCCCTCGGCGAGCTGGGCGAGGCGTCGCATCGGTTCGACTTCCTGCACGTCAAGGAGCCCGAGGCCGAGCATCGCCAGCGGGCCAAGCGCCGGCCGGTGGTAGCGGCGACGGTCCTGATGTTCGCCGCGGCGGGCGTGGTGGCGGCGTATCAGCCGATCCGCCATCGCAACCTCGAACTCGCCGCCCTCGAGGCGAGTTACGCCGTCCAGAACAGCAACGAGAAGAGCCGACAGGAGGCCCTCAAGCGGGTCACCGACCTTGGCGACTGGCAGGCCCGCGACGTGATCTGGATCAACCACCTGCACAGGATCGCCGAGGTGTTCCCGTCGAACAAGGAATGCTTCATCACGCGCCTGGACGTGAACGCCGCGAAGGGAACGATCACGTTGACCCTGGCCGCGGCGAACGGTTTCGTGGCCGCCAAGGTGGTCGAGGCCGTCAAGTCGATCACCGACGAGAAGGACCGGCCGCTCTTCGACGCCGTCTCGGGCAACAAGGCGGGCGAGGCGAAGATCGCGGATTACCCGGTCTCGGACGAGGTGACGATCACCGTGTTGTCGCTGGCCCCCAAGCAGAAGAAGAGGTGACCGTCCGTGTGGGTTGAGATGGCTGGATGAACCGTCGCGAGAAGATCATGATCGGGCTGCTCGGCGCGGTCCTGGCCCTGCTTGCGGCCAAGACGGTGAAGAACCAGTACTTCGCGCGCCTGGCAGGCCTGGACAAGCAGATCGTCGCCAAGCAGAACGACCTGGACCGGCTCGAGGCCGACCAGCGTCGGTTGGCCAAAGGCAAGGAAGCCTGGCACGCCGCCGGCCGGCGGACCCTCGCCACCCAGGACAGCGAGGCCCAGACGCTGTTCCGCCCGGACATCGATGCCTTGGTCCAGGAGGTCGGCCTGACCAACGCGACGGTCCAGCTCAAGGGTATCGGCAAGGTGGGCAAGAACGGTCTGCGGAGCCTGAGCTGCTCGGTCACCGCGGAAGGCCAACTCAACGATATCCTCAGTTTTCTGTGGACGTTGCATCAGCGCCAGTACGCGGTGCGGTGCGACACGCTGCAACTGACCCGGGTGACGGGTAAGGACATCCCCAAGAACACCCTGCGGCTCATCGCCAACCTGGACACGCTGCTACTGCCGGATGCCAAGGCCTACGACCTGCCGCGGGTGGCGCCGGTCGATCTGGCCAGCCCGCCCGCCCGACCCACCAGCCGGCCGGCTCTAGCCGGCCTCGACAAGTATCGCCAGATCGAAAAACGCAAGGTCTTCGAGGCCTGGACGCCGCCGGTTCCCCCACCGGGCAAGGTGGTAGGGCACAATCCACGCAACAATGGCGAACTGAACGTCAACGTGCAGCAACTGAGCTGGTCGGCGGCCGCCCACGCGAAGAACTACGAGGTCTACTTCGGCGAAACGAATCCGCCGCCGCGGTTGGCCGAGGTCGCGGCGGTGAACTACCGCCCGCCGACATTGGTGGTCGACAGGACCTACTACTGGAAGATCGATTCCATCAACTCGGAGGGTGTGAAGACGGAGGGCGACGTGGTCAGCTTCAAGGCGATACCGGCTCCCGCGACACCGCCGCCTCAACCAGCCCCGCCGCCTCCGCCGCCGGACCAGAACCTGGTCCTGGCCCGGATCGTCAGTTCGCCGCGGGGCCAGCAGGCGGTCCTCGAGGACCCGGCGAACAAGGCCGCGGAAGACAAAAGGATCGAGGTGGGCGAGACGTTCTACGGTGGGACGTTAATTCTGGTCCATCCGAAAGGCGCGGTTTCGGAGAAGGACAACGAACTGCGGTTCCACCCCTTGACCAGGGCGCTGCGGGAGTGCGTCCCCCTGACCGAGGAGACGCAACCCGAGTTGCTGAATGAGGTCATGAAACTGGAGCGCCGGGCCGCGGGTATAAGTCAACGGCCGGGGTAAGCGCCTGTCCCCAGACCCGTGTGGGACCGGCTTCCAGCCGGTCGGATTTCAGGGTTCTGGGACGGGCTCCAGGCACCGGCCCGCGTCCGTGCGCTGGAACACGCTTGGCGTATTCGCATCGCTCCGCGGAAGATCGGACGGTCCGGCTGGGTCCGTCCGGGCCGCGATGTCGATAACTTCAGCAATCCTGACGGCCGCCCGGTGCGCAGTGGGCGGCCGAACCGGAGGACCCGTGATCATGGCGACGGCAAGGACAAGACGACGGCAGGCGGCGTTTTCAGTACTGGCAAGCGCGTGCCTGTGGTTGAACGCCGGCTACCTGCTGGCCGACGAGAACCCGGCCGACCCGGCCCGCCAGGAGTTCGAGGCGGCCTGGGCGAACGCCGGCACGAGCGCCGAGGCCTCGGCGCAGCCGGTGCAGTTGGCGGACGCCTCGCGGGAGCGGTCCGGCCCGACGGCTACCCAGCCGGCGGCGGACGGTGGACGGTCGTCCCGGCTGACCCGCTCGCCGCAACCGGCCGGCACTCAGCCTGCGGCGGGCGAGGCGGAACGCACCCGGGCCCTCCGCGAGCGTTTGGCCCAGCAGCGAGCCTCGATGGCCCGACCGCGCGGCACCGCCCCCCTCTCGCCGCCGCAACCGACAAACACCACCCAGCCGGCCGAGATGCATCTCGACGCCCAGGCCTTGCCCGAGGTCTCGGAAGATGACCTCAAGAAGATGGAAGAGCGGTTGGCCAACCGCCCGGGCCAGCCCGCCGAGGCCCAACCCGCACAGCCCACACCCACGGACGACCGGCCTCTCGAGGAGCGCCTGCGGGACCCGCGTCTGCAACACCCGGTACCGGCGACGCCCGCACAGCCCGGCCAGTCGCCCTTGCGCGGAGGACGCCCAACGCCCGGCCAAGTCCCACCCGCGCCGCCGCAGCCTGGCCATGCCGGAGCGACGACGCAGCCGGCGGGCCTGCCGCCGCGCGTGACGCCGCCGCCGGGCGGTGTCGCCCATCCCAGTCCGACGCCCGGCCCAACGCCCGCCGCGACACCCGGCACCGCGGTCCAGCCGCACATCACCACCGCCGGGACCGAGTACCGCGTCCAGCAGGACCCCAACACCAAACAGCCGGAACTGGTCCGGCCCAAGGACTGGTGGAAACTGCCGCCGGAGGAGCGGAAGTTCTTCTTCGTCTGGAAGAACACCCCGCTGCCCAAAACGCTGGAGGACTTGCAGGAGATGTCCGGCCTGAGCCTGATCGGGCAGATCGACCAGGCCGAGCAGGCCCTCACGATCACCTACGAGAGCCAGCAGTTGCAGAACTTCGACGATGCCCTGACCACCTACAACGAGCTGCTGATGGAGAAGGGCTACTGGGTGCTGCGATTGCAGAACTATCTGGGGGTGCGGCGGCTGACCGACTGGTACCGCTACATCCCCCCCGCCCGGATGTACCAGACGCTCGAGGCCTACAAGAACGTCAAGCTCCCCAAGTGGGAGGTGGCGTCGGTGATCTATCAGCCCAAGAACGTATCCCCGACCATTCTGGCGGCCCGGCTGATGGACCGCATCCCGGACAACACGGCCCGGGCCACGGTCGTCCCCGACTCGAACAAGATCGAGCTGCAAGGATTCGTGTACTACATCGAGCGGCAACTTGATCTGGCCGAACTCTACGACATTACCGGGGACGATGGTCGGCTCTGGCGGCCCTATCCGTTGAAGTACGTCTCGCCGTCCGCGGCCGCAGAAGCGCTATCCGAGTTGATGCCACCTTCGCCGAGCGGCGGGACGATCGTGCGGCCGGCTGGCCCCGTGCCGACGCCGAGCGCCATTCCCCGACGGGGCACGGCGCCCCTGCCCACGCCCCAGCCGGCGGCGGTGGACGTCGGCACCACCACCGCCGACGACGTCGAAATCCGCGAGGACAAACGAAAGCCCCAACTGCTCATTCGGGCGTCCGAGGCCAAGCACAAGATCGTGGAGAAGTTGATCAAGGAATTCATCGACGTGCCCTGGGTCGAGCCCCAGCGTCGGGAACTGATCAAGCTCGAACATGCCGATCCGAACGACCTCGTGGACAAGATC
>JACQVT010000704.1 GCA_016209665.1 Planctomycetota bacterium
GCCCATTGTAGTTCGCGTCGGTCAGTACGGTCGCGTACGACTTCTCGCCGATGCGAAGCGTGCCGCGGCGGATGAGGGCGGGCCGAATCAGAAGATAGTCCAGATCGAACTGTTCAGCGTAAAAAGAGCCGGCGAAGACCTGCGCATCGTCGCTTTTCTCGTCGCCGGACCGCGTCGCGTCCGGACTGTCGCCGGCGGCAGGCTCTGCCGGCTCGCGGCGTGGCGGGGCCGCCCGCGCGCGTCCGGCCGCTGGCACATCCCGTGCCACCGCGGCATCGGCGGCCCGTCTGGGCAACGCCGCGAACGTGAGCGGGCCGAAGCGATAACTCTCCGACCACCCCCATCCCAGCGACGAACGGGCCCGCTTGGCCGGCACGGGCTTCTCGTCGGCCAGGTCGCTGTCGCCGTCGAGATCGACGTAGAGCTGCCGGCTCCGCCCCGACTCGATGACGGCGATCACGTTCCGCTCGCCGATGGTGCCGGTGTAGAAGTAAATGCGTCGGCCGATGTTGGCGGGCAAGCCTTTGAGTTCCTCGGGCTTCTCCACGCGAGTCAGCCAGCGGGCCTGCTGCTCGACGAAACCGGCCGACGTGACGGTCTCGGCCTTGTACTCCTTGAGGAAGAACGTGCCCTGGGCCAGCGCGGATGCCGGAACCAGGAAGAACAGTACGCACCCGAGGATGGGACCCAATGGTCTGAACATGATGGTCGCGCCTCCCGCACCCCCTCGAGGCCCCTGGATTCCGCACCCTATGGTACCCCGCTGTCCCGTGCCCGTCAACGATTTGACCATCGAAACGTCTAATGGATATAGACGTCTCGCATTCGGCGACGGTTACGCGTAAACTGGAAGAAAACCTGATGCCGTCCGCTTGGCCGCCGCGGGAGGTACGCCGCCCATGTCATCCGCCCACCAAGATGTCCTGCGACTGATACCCTCCGTGGACGCCCTCGTTCAGCAGGCGACGACCCAGCCGTGGGCGGCGGGGGTGCCAAGGCTTCTGCTGACCGAGACTGTCCGGGAAGTGATACAGATTGAGCGGGCGCACCTGTCCACAAGCTGTACTGAAACCGAGGCGCGGGATCGCCAGACGTTGGCCGGCCGGCTGCTCGGTGAAACGCAACGTCTGCTGCGCCAGCGCGCCGGCCCCTACTACCGCAGGGCGATCAACGCCACCGGCATCATCCTGCACACGGGCCTGGGCCGGGCCGTACTGCCCAAGGCAGCCGTCGACCGGATCGGGCAGGAGTTGTCGGGCTATTCCGTGCTGCAAGTGGACGTCGAGACGGGCAAGCGCTCGCGTCGCGACACCCGCATCGAATGGCTCTTGCAGCGGTTGACCGGTGCCGAGGCCGCTACCGTGGTCAACAACAACGCCGCCGCCACGATGCTCGTGCTGAACACCGTCGCCCGCGGCCGGGAGGTCATTGTCTCCCGCGGGCAGCTCGTCGAGATCGGCGGGTCGTTCCGCCTGCCCGACGTGATGGCCCTGAGCGGCGCGAAGCTCGTCGAGGTCGGCACCACGAACAAAACCCATCCTCGCGATTACGAGCGGGCGATCAACGACAACACCGCCGCCATCCTCCGCGTTCACCCCAGCAACTACCGTATCGAGGGCTTTACCGCCGAGGTGCCGCTGGACACGCTGGTCCAGATCGCCCACGATCGCGGCTTGCCGTTGATCGATGACGTGGGAGCGGGCGCCCTGATGGATTACCGCCGGTTCGGGCTGCCGGCCGAGCCCACATTGCCGGACTCCATCCGGGCCGGGGCCGACCTGGTGCTGTCCAGCGCCGACAAGATGATCGGCGGCGCCCAGGGCGGGATCATCATCGGCCAGGCCCGGCTGGTCGAAGTTATCCGCAAGAACCCGCTCGCCCGCGCGCTGAGGGTCGACAAGATCACGCTGAGTGTGCTGGAAACCACGTTGATGCTGTTTCTCGACCCGGAGCTGGCCCTGCGCGAGGTCCCGACGCTGGGCATGATGCAGCGCCCGGTCGCCGACGTGGGCGAGCAGGCGGAGCGCATCGCAGCCGCCCTGCGGGCCCGTGCGGGTGCCGATCGCATCGCGGTGATCGACGGCTTCTCGCAGATGGGCAGCGGCTCGTTGCCCGGCCACGATCTGCCGACGCGCCTGGTGGCGATCGAGCCTGCCGACGGCGACCCGGACGGCCTGGCCGCCCGGCTGCGGGCCGGCACGCCGCCGGTGTTCGCCCGCATCGCCCACGGC
>JACQVT010000705.1 GCA_016209665.1 Planctomycetota bacterium
GCGGCGGACCGCCGTAGCCTTGGCGAAGGCGGTCAGGCGGACGTCGCCGGCCGGCTACCGCCTTCGCGCGCAAAGCGCGCTTCGGCGCGTCTCGCCGAAGCCTTTGGCGGAGGCGGAAAGCCGGCCGCTACTCTGCGACTTCTGCCCCGACATGAAGGCTACGGTTGCGTGACCAGCCGCTTCGCAACGACGCGAGCCGACACCCGCTTCAACAGCTGCGCGAGCAGCAGGCAAATCAGGGCGAGGACGACGAACACCACGAAGCCACGGGCATAGCCCGCAAGGTCTTCCCCGTGGACGAACATGGCCATGACCGGTGGAATGGCGAAGCCGCCAAACGCTCCGATGCCGCCAACCCAGCCGGCGGCGCCCCCCACGGCCTCCGGGATCTCCTGTGGGACCAGCTTGAACACGGCCGCGTTTGCGACGCCCATGCCGACGGCCATCAGCAGCAGCCCCGCGACGGCCAGCGCCAGACCGCCGGCCAGCACCATCACCAGCGACCCCGCCAGCAGCGTCAGCAGGGAGACGAGCGCGGCATTTTCTCCGCCGATGCGATCCGAGAACGACCCGCCCGCGATGCGCGACACCGATGTCGTGATCGAGTAGAGCGCGGTCAGTGAGCCGGCCGCGAACAGACCGACCCCGTGAAGCTCGTGCCAGTAGGTCGGGAACCAGGCCGTCAGCCCTATGAAGCCACCGAATGTTGTGAAGTAGACGGCGACGAGCGCCCAGGTCTTCCAATTGCCTGCCGAGATGGTGAGCGTACGCCTTGCGCTGCCCGCCGGAAGGAGTTCCTGGCCCACGGCGCGGGCCTCGGTCCTGGCCTGCAGGTTCGGCACACCTGCCGCGGAAAGCTGAAAGTATGGTGCGTTCTGGCCGGTCTGGTAATACAGGCCCGTCCCAATCAGCAGCAGCGCGAGCCATGCCACGTATGCGCCGCCGAGTCCCCACGCGGCCAGCACGATGGGCAGCAGGAACGAGAACACGCCCGGAGCGAGGTTGCCGCCGCCGGCGTAGGTGCCCAAGGCCCATCCCTGCCGGGTCTGAGGAAACCAGTACGACACCTGGCTGATGCCGACCGAGAAGGTTGCGATGCCGCAACCGCTGAGCACGCCAAGCACCAGCAACACGGGATAGAAGTCTGCCGTCCACGTTCCCGCGTCCACAGTGTTCGTGATGACCACGAGGCCCACCATGCCGACCACCGAGAGGCACAACAGCACGAAGAACGGCCTTCGGCCACCCGTGGTATCCACCCAGGCGGAGAACGGGATGCGAAGCAGCGAGCCTGACAGCGCCGGCACGGCCACCAGCAGGCCGACCTGCGCCGGGCTGAGCGCCATGATGGTCTTGAACTGATTGGCGGCCGGACCGAACAGCGCGACGGCCGCAAAGCCGAAGAAGAACCCGAATGTCGCCGCCCACAGTGCTTGATTGGGCGTGCCTCTGATCTCTACAGGCGTCGTGGTCATGGATTCCCCGCCCCTTGGTGACATCGTGCCGCGCGGATCCAAGGATGGGCGCAGGCCGCCCCCTATGCCGCTGACCCCTATTCTGATGAGGCGCTGGTCACCGCCCTATGATCGGCGTCAGGTGTCTGCCACCTGATCCTCGGTTTCTGTTTGGGTTGGACCGGGAGTCCCGGATAAGATTGCGATCACGCTCGCGGGCCACAAGACCCGCAGTGCATTCGCCCGCTGCGATAGCCTCGCAGGAGGCCGCCTTGGGGGACGGCCATCGGGAAGGTCGCAATCGCCTTACATTCCACTGACACGCCGGAGTGGCGAAACTGGCAGACGCGCGGGACTCAAAATCCCGTGGGGTTTACCCCCCGTGTGGGTTCGATTCCCTCCTCCGGCACCAACCTCACTTCGTTCGTTTGGTGACGGAGGAGCGAACTCGGTCATGCGGCCTCCGGTCCTCCGGACCTCGGCCGCAGGCTCGATCCCTCCTCCGGCACCAGTCGAATCAAGCACTTATGAGGATTCTCGGAAGGGCGTGACCCGGCTCGATGGGATCCACTTTCCATGCCACTTTCCATGTCGCGCGTCGGGCGCCGCCAACTTCCCGACCGCGTCACGAAGATCTGCTTCGTTGACGATGTCGTCGCGGTCGACCGGCGTCTCGTGGACGCTGACCGAGGCCAGGTAGAAGGGGACGAGCCACGGCGGCCGACGGGGGAGCCCGGCCCGCCTGTGGCCCCATTGACCCCCTATCCTGCTCGACGCAGCGCCTGCGCCGCGTGCCACAGATCCCAGTCGGCCTGCAGGCCCATCCAGAATTCTGGCGACATGTCGAAGAGCCGAGCCAAGCGCAGCGCCGTATCGGCCGTGATGCCGCGCTTGCCCCGGATGATCTCGTTCAACCGGTTGAGCGGGATTCGCATCCGCCGCGCCGCTTCCACCTGGGTCAGTCCGGCCGCGCGGAGAAACTCTTCAAGCAGCATCTGACCGGGCGACGTGGGCGGACGCTTGAGATCCAGGACGGACCGCGGGCCGTCAGTGGTAGTCCTCGCACGTGACTTCGTCGGCATGGCCATCCTCGAACCGGAACGTAATTCGATACTGCTCGTTCACGCGGATGCTGAAGCGTCCGGCGCGATCGCCCTTCAGCGCCTCCAAGCGATTGCCGGCAGGGAGCCTGAGATCCTGCAGCGTGCGCGCGCGATGCAGCGCGTCGAGTTTCCGCCGGATTACGGGCCAGAGCGGTTTTGGGATCCGCCGCGCCGCCTTGGTGTCTCGGCCGTAGTAGACATCAGCCGTCGCCACGTCCCCGAAGGACCGAATCACGTCACGTCCTTTGGCAACGGGGACCGC
>JACQVT010000680.1 GCA_016209665.1 Planctomycetota bacterium
GGGTGACGCGGCGGACGGCGTGGACGTGCATGCCGCCCTTGTGGGCGAAGGCGGCGGCGCCGACGTAGGGCTGGCCGTCGACCGGCACCTGGTTGACGATCTCGTACACGTACCGGCTCAGATCGGTCAGCCGTTTCAGCCCGCCGGGCTTGAGCACGCTCTTGTTCAGCTTGAGGGCCAGGTTGGCGGCCACCGTGGTCAAATCGACGTTGCCGCACCGCTCGCCGATGCCGTTGATCGTCCCCTGGGCCTGCGTCGCCCCGTACCGGATGGCGGTGAGTGTGTTGGCCACCGCCAGCCCGGCGTCGTTGTGCGTGTGGATCGCCAGCTTGACCGTGACCTGCGGTTTGATCGCCTCGACGAACTCCGCCACGCGCTCGGGCAGCGACCCGCCGTTGGTGTCGCACAGGCACAGGCACGAAGCGCCCGCCTCCTGGGCGGCGAGCAACGTCCGCAACGCGTACTCGGGATTGGCGGCGTAACCGTCGAAGAAGTGCTCGGCGTCGTAGATCACCTCGCGGCCGCCCTCGGCACAGTATCGCACCGAGTCGGCGATCATGGCCAGGTTTTCCTTCTCGGTGATGCCCAGCACTTTCCTGACGTGCAGGTCCCACGTCTTGCCCACGATGGTGACCGTGGGCGTGTTCGCCCCCAGCAGGGCCTGCATCCCCTCATCCTTGTCGGGCGTCGTGCCCTTGCGCCGGGTCATGCCGAACGCAACGACCTTTGAACGCTTCAGTTCCAGCCGGCGGACCTCCGAAAAGAACGCCGAATCCTTGTCGTTGCTCAGGGGATAGCCGCCCTCGATGTAGTCCATGCCGACGTCGTCGAGCCGCCCGGCGATCAGCAGCTTGTCTTGCAGGCTGAGACTGACGTTCTGGCCCTGCGTCCCGTCCCGCAGGGTCGTGTCGTACAGTTCGATGTGTTGTTGTCTGGGAACCGGCATATGCCACCCGCCTCGCTGGCGTCCTCTCCGTGGTCATTAGTGTCGTGTCCCAAACACTTCTTTACAACGCCGGCCTGGGTCGGACCGTCAACGTATTTTTGGGACACCACATTAGCTACAAAAAAGCCCTGCCGGACCTGGGCAGGGCTTCGGTCGTCATAACGTTCGACGTGCCCTACCCGCCGGGGTGTCCGGCGATCCGGATGATAATACCGATGATCTCCACGGCGCGTGCGGCGCCGACGGGTACCTCGATATTCCATCGGCCATCGGGGAGGCGCGTCATGATGGGTTATCCTAGCATCCCGCCAGGCGGGCGGCAAGACGGCCCGCTGTTCCCCTCGCCAGGCCGGGGTGCGTAACGGGATCGGCGAGGTATTTCAGAGCCCCGAGCGCAAGCGAGTGGGTCGTGTCTAGCCGTCGCTGGCGCCCTGGGCTCTGAAAAGCCCACTTCGGTGTCGCCGCCCAGACTGTCACGCCACGGCGGGTGCTCGGGGAGACAACCGAGGAAGTCGTCGATCAGCCGGGCCTCGTAGTCGGCCGTGTATTCACCGGTCAGGAAGCGCTCGATCGCCTCGTCGAGGAACCGCTTCCAGCTTGCCTCCTCGCGGCCGGGATTGATGGGGAAGAACTTGGCCTGGAGGGTGCGGGCGGCCGCCAGGTCGCCGGGGGCGTCGCCGACCATCAGCACCTTGTCGGCGTCGTACTTGCCGGCGGCTGCACGCCGCGGGCCCGCACCTCGGGCCGTTCGCGGAGCATGTCAAATGCTCCTTCGCGGGCCGAAACAATCTCAACTGGTCCCGCGGCTCACTCATCCCTCCTCCCCATCCCGCATCCCTCATCCCTCATTCCTCATCCCTCATCCTACACCCCGCTGAACGCGCTGAAGCCGCCGTCGATGGGCACCGTGATGCCGGTCACGAACTGCGACGCGGGCGAGCACAGCCACAAGACGGCCCCGAACAGGTCCTCGGGCGCGCCGTAGCGGCCCATCGGCGTGTGGGCGATGATCGTCTTGCCGCGCGGCGTCATCTCGCCGGTGTCCTTGTCGGTCAGCAGGAAGCGGTTCTGCTCGGTCAGGAAGAACCCGGGGGCGATGCCGTTGACGCGAATCTTCGGCGAGTACTCCTGGGCCATGTGCACGGCCAGCCACTCGGTGAAGTTCTTCACGCCGGCCTTGGCCGCGGAGTAGGCGGCGATCTTCGTCAGCGGCCGGAAGGCGTTCATGCTCGCGATGTTGAGGATGATCCCCTCGCCCCGGGCCGCCATCGCCTGGCCGAACACCATCGACGGCAGGATCGTGCCGATGACGTTCAGGTCGAGGCAGTTCTTGAAGGCCTCGATGGGCAGGTCGAATAAGCGTTTGTCGGGGCCGGTGGTGGCCGCTGCGACGTTGCCGCCCGCGCCGTTGATCAGGATGTCCACCTTGGCGAACGCCTGGACGCACTGCTCGAGGGCGGCTTCCAGGCTGGGTCGGTCGAGCACGTTGGCCGCGACCGCGACGGCGCGCACCGGGTTCACAGAACCCGGCTCGGACCGATTGATCCGTTCGGCGACGACCTGGGCCGCCTCGACCTTCAGATCGAGGACGGCCACCGACGCCCCGGCCGAGGCCAGGCAGTCGGCGATCGCCCCGCACAGCACGCCACCGCCGCCGGTGATGGCAACCGACTTACCCGTCAGGTCAAACAGTCCTGCGACGTTCATCTCCGTGCACCTCACTCACGCCTTGCCGATCACGTCGGGGTCCGTCTCGGGCACGGCGTCGCTGGCGGGGTCGAACCACTCGGGCTTGAACGCCACGCGGCGCTCGTGCTTCATGGCCAGGTTCGAGACCAGCGTGACGACGGCATCGCTCAGGGCCACCCGCCCGTGGCAGCGCGGCATGTGCTCGGGGTTGCCGTCGGGCTGCTTGACGTTGCGGATCAGCCAGGCCAGATGCTCCTGCTCCTCGCGATAGCCGCGGCTGCTCAGCGTGTCGGCCACCGTCACCGCGCCGCCCCACTGCCGGGTCGAGCCCGACGCCGCGGCCGGCCGGCTCACCCGGGCCTCCGCCCAACTGATGCGGGTGTTCTTGTCCGCGTTCTCGGCGAACAGGTAGGCCTCGGCCTCGGAATTCAGGATCAGCGTGCCCTTGGTCCCCATCACCTGCTCGCCGTAGCCCTCGAATGTGTTGGTCGAGATCGATGAGTACATGACCACGGCGTCGTTGTCCTTCTTGTCGTACTCGTAGATCAAAAACACATGGTCGGGCACCTGCCGGTCGTTCTTGAAGAACGAGATCACGCCCGTGCCGTGGACGGCCTTGGGCAGGGCGTGCTTCAGGAAGATGCTGCACGCGTCGAGCTGGTGGCTGCCCAGCTCGACCATCAGGCCGCCGCCGGTCCTTGTGTCCACCCGCCAGCGGACGAGCTGCTCGATCGAGTCGTAGCCGAACTTCTTGAAGTCGACATTGCTGTCCTCGGCGGGAATCCCCGGATACCAGCTATCGAATTTGCCCATCTCGGCCCCTTCGGCACCGGGCACGCCGGTCGCGGGGTTGATGGTCTGGTTGCGGTGCCAGTAGGCCCGGATGTGGCGGATGTCGCCGAGGATCTTCTGCTCGATGATGGACAGGGCGTTGGCGTACATGTAGCTGTAGTGCCGCTGGTGCCCGATGGCGAGGAACCGCTGGGCCTCGTCGCCGGCCCGCACCATCTCCTTGCACTCCTGGACGGTGCCGGCCATCAGCTTCTCGCACAGGACGTGCTTGCCCTTCTTGAGGGCGTAGCTGGTGGCCGGGGCGTGCAGGAACAACGGCAGGGCGATCACGACCAGTTCGACCTCCTCCTCCTTGTCGATCATTTCCTCGTAGCTGTCGTAGTGGCGGATGCTCTGGGCCTCGGGCCCGTACTTGTCGCGGAAATACTGCCGCCCGCGGGCAATGTTGCTCGGCCGGATGTCCGAGAACGCCACGAACTTGACGAACTCCGGGTTGCTCTGCCCGATGTGGGCGTAGCAGCCCTGGTTGCCCGTCCCGATCAGCGCCGCCTTGACCGGCCCGCCCTCCATGTGCTCGTAGCCGAAGTACATCCCCGTCGCCGTGGGCACGGCCAGCGCGCCGGTGAGCATCTGCCGCCGCGTCAGCCGCATGGCGTCCGCGTAGTTGTCCTTGCCGACCTGCTTCTGTCTGTCATCGAGTACCATGAGTCCGTCCCTTCGTGAGTCTTAACCGGTTACCGGAGATTGCCATCACCTTGAGGCCGCCTCGATCCGCCGGCGGCGGAACAGCAGCCCGTCCAGACCGCCCCAGCGCCCGACCCGCGACGTTGCGATCATCGCCAGGGCCAAGGCCTCGATCACGTTCTTGTTGATGAACAGGTAATGCCCTTCCGTCGGTCCGGCCTCGGGCAGCCAGGGCAGCGACGGCATCGCCCAGTAGTACATCATCAGCAGCCCGATCCCGCCCAGCGCCGACAGCCGCGTGAACAAGCCGAGCATCAGTCCCGCCCCCACGGCGGCCAGGGCAATCATGTTCGACCAGTCGATCCACCTCGTCGGGCTGGGTTGCTTGGGCAGCGACTTGGCCAGCCGCGGCTGCCACTCGGTGTCGGCCTTCGCGTCGCCCGTGGCCTTGGCGTCGGCGTAGGCCTTGTTGAGCTGGGCGAGCACGAACGAGTCGAGGCCGA
>JACQVT010000064.1 GCA_016209665.1 Planctomycetota bacterium
GTCTGCGGCCCGTTCGACAACGACCTGGACGGTCAGCGGGACAGCTTTGCCTGGCACAAGTACAGCATGGTCCCCCAGACCGGCGGGTTCGAACTACTGGGCGGCTTCCTCGAGGCGGACGTCGTGGACGCCGCCGGCCTCGGGATCGACAGCCAGGGGCACGCCTGGTTCGTCGTGCTCCGCGACACCAGCGGCGACGGCGTGGGGGATGTCTGGCAGTGCAAACAGTACCACGGCACGACCGGCGCATTACTGGCCGGCTTCGACCTGGACAACCGCTTCGTGCGGCCGGGCTCGGGCCAGTCGGTTCAGTACGCAATCTCGCTGACGGGTTCGGCTCCGCCGGCCAAAGTGGTCGGCGTGGGCATCGAGCCTGACCGGGACGAGCCCTGGGTGCTCGGTTGGCTGGACAGCGACAATAACGGCGTGGGCGATCGCTGGGAGGCGCAACGCTATACCGTCGCGACGGGAACGGTCAATCTCTCCGGCACGCTTTCGTCCGACCTGATCGACGTGGTCGGCGGCACCGGCGTGGGCCTGTTGGAGCCGCAGCGCCCGCGGCACTGGCTGGCCGGTACGCTGGACAGCGATCTGAACACTCAGTCGGACACCTTCTACGCCGAACGAATGGACCTGCTGAACCCAACCTGGCCCAGCGGCGACATCAGCTTCCATCTCGACGCCGCCCTGGGCAGCCTCAACCGCAACGGCGGCTACGACTCACAGGGCCGGTTTTGGACCGTAGGGCAACTGGCCAGCGGCCCCAACACGGGCCGGTTCAAGTGCGCGCGCTACAACCCGGGCACCCAGACGGAAGATCTGGGCTACCTGGCCGACGCTGATTTCATCTCCAATGTCCAGGGTGTGGGCCTGCAGGCCGGCACCGACCAGCTCTTCATCGTGGGCAAGAAGGCGGACGGTTTCCACGTGCAGCGCTACGACAACGGAACCGGGCTGCCGAACTTCAATGTCGTGCTCGACCCCAAGTTCCTGGATGCCCGCGGCGTCGGCGTGACTAACGATGGCACGCAGGTCTGGGTGGTCGGAGCGTACGATTCCGACGCGAACGGCCAGCGCGACGAGTTCCGGTTCGTCCGCCATGACACGACGAGCGGGACCCAAACGCTGTCCAACGCCATCCAAAAGGTTGATACCGTGGACATCAGCGGGGTCGGCATCGACCAGAACGGCCACGCTTGGTTCGTGCTTCTGCGGGACCGGGACAGCGACGGCGCCGGCGACCTATGGGAATGCCAGCAAGAGAGCGGCGTTGACGGGGCTGAACTCACCGGCTTCCAGCTCGATCCGAGATTCGTGCTGCCGCCGCCGGCGCCACCCAGCAAACCCGGTGACCTGGACAACGACGGAGATGTCGATGGCTTCGACATCCAGCAGTTCGAAGCCTGCGGGACGGGCCCGGGCGTTCTCGGTCCGCCGGCTTCGGGTTGCCCTGCGGCCCTCTTTAACCGGGCGGATTTCGATGGCGACCAGGATGCGGATGGGGTCGACTTCGCTTTCATGCAGCGTTGCATCAGCGGCAGCGGGATCCCATCGGATCCGGACTGTGCCGACTGATCGATTGAAGGGAGCGTATTCGTCATGTCAAGCCGAATGCGACTACTCACGTCTAGCCCGTCTTCGACGGGGAAAGGAGGCAATGTGATGAGAGGCAAACTGGTAACACTGCTGGCGGCGCTGGTGCTGCTGGCCGGACTGGCGGCCGAGACGGTCGCGGTCCCGATGGTCAACAAGGTGGTGGGCGTCGGCGTGGATGACAGCGGCCGGCCTTGGGTGGCCGGCAGCTTCGACATCAACAGCGACCGCGCAGCGGACCGCTGGCAGATGACCCGCTACACCAGTTCGGGAGCCGAGGACACCGGCTTCAATCCGGATCCCGTCGGCCACTTCCTCGACATCGTTGGCGGCGGGGGCGTCGATCACAGCAGCACCGGCTTTAACGGTCATCCGTGGATGATGGGGGCGCGCGACACCACCGGCGATGGCGTGCGGGAGGACTTCACCGCCCGCCGATACGATCCGGCCACCGGGGCGGATGAACTGGGCTTCCAGATCGATCACCCCGTGCTCGGCGCACCGTACGGCAGCCTGACCCGGGGCGGTGGCGTGCACAACGACAACACCGTTAATGGCAACGATCCGTGGATCGTCGGGGCGCGGAGGGACGACTTGCCGAACCGTCCCGGACAAGGAACGGTGACTCGTCACAACACGGAAACGGGAGAGGCTATCTTCGGGTTCCTTCTCCTCGACGAGAACCTCAACGATGACTGGGTCTCCTACCAGGGCGTAGGCGCGGGCAACCTCGTCGGCCAGCCGGTCAGCAGTTCCATGCCCTACCTCTTCGTGACCGGGACGCTTACCAACGGGAAGGAGGTCATGCGGATCTACGACATCACCAGCACGGGTGCCCGGATCGGCGACTGGGAGCTGGATTTCGGGGCCGATCGGTTCCTGGACGCTCGAGGCGTGGGCGTGGATCCGCGCAACGGCCAGCCCTGGGCGGTGGGAGCGTTCGACTCCAACACGGACGGCCAGCGGGATGGCTTCGCCTCGCGGCGGTACGACCCGGGTACCGGAACCGAGAACCTGGGGTTCCTATTGAGTTCTTCCCTGGGAGACATTCTGGACGTCGACGGCATCGGCGTGGACCCCGACGGGCGGCCGTGGTACGTGGTCCTGCTGGACGTCAACGGCAACGGCTCGCCGGACCGCTGGGCCATTCAGCGCTACTCGCTGACCAGCGGTCTGCCGGAGGTCGATTCGCCGATCGACTCGCGGTTCACGTTCGTGCCGGAGCCGGCCAGCCTGCTCCTGCTCGCCGCGGGCGGACTCATGCTTTGCCGGAGACGGTCCCGGTAGACGGCCGCCGGGCGGACTGGACAGGTGAATGGAGGCACGCAACGAACGCAGAGGGGGGAACGTATGTGTTTTGCGCAGCCTCCGCTTCTTTACGCCTAGAGAACGCGACATGAGTTTTAGTTTTGTGCTGTATCGGGTCAGACTGGTGCTCTTCTGTGGTGTTCTGCTCTCAGGGGAGATGGGCCTGGCGCAGATCCCGGGCCTGAGCGAGGCTCTGGATCGGACGATGGTGCAAGGAACGGTGATCGACGTTCCCGGACCGCCCTCATCGCTGCGGGACTGCGCCAGGTCGGGCGAGGCGATCTCGGTCGCCGACGCCAAGCCACTGATGGAGAGCCGCAAGGGCTCGGGCAGCGTCTACGCTTCCGTTCGTCCCAACTGGCAGACGGTGCAGAACCCGTCTGTCAGTCTCGCCCAGATCCGGTCGCTGGTGCAGCAGGCCTACAATCAGCACGTCATGAGCCGGGTGAGCACGCCTGCCGTCACCAGCATCGACGTCCAGTACCTCACGCTGGTCTATCCGGCCAATTACTACGGGAACCCCGAACCGATCACCGTTCGGGTGAAGCGCCTGGCCCTTCAGGCTCCCGGTCGAACGCTGGTTGCCTACTTTGCCAACTACGATCGGGTCGAACCGGCCAGGAAGGAGATCATATTCCACGTCAACGGACATTTCGGACAGAACCCCTCGCGGCTCGGGCTGGGTCTGGAACAGAACGGCGGCTACAGCGGGGCGGCCACTGCCAAGATCGCCATGCAGTACCTGCCCCTGATCACCTATGACGACCACAACGTGGGCGAGAGCAGCCCGGCCCCCGACAGCCTGCCCCGGACGCTTGAGAACCTGCAAATGATGGACCGGACGCTGCTGGTCCACTTCGATCGCGTCGACGGCATCGGACTCTCCGGCGGCACGGAGCGGTTGTATCACTTCATGTGCTTTTTCGAGTGCAGGATGGCCTCCGTCTACTACGGGGGATGGGCGGTGCCGGGATGGACCGCGCTGGACAGCGCACTGGCCCCCGACAGCCCCTTCGGCCGCAACATGGATACCTACGACGAGGAATTCCTTCGCTACTTCCAGCACGCCGACCTGACCTTGGTAGGTATGGGGCGAGGCGTGAGAACCGCCTACAGCCACAATCAAAGGGAGGGGGGCAGCTCCAAATACGGTTTGTGGGAGGAGCAGGTCCCGACCCAGCGGCAGTACGTCGTGGATGCTTTTGAGAACGGCGGCGACGACCCGGACTGCAATGGCATCTCCAACGACGGCCGTAACCTCTGCCATGAGTACGATCTGCCCCACTTCTTCGACTGGCTCCGACGCGGGCGTCTCGGCAACCGCTCTCGGGTCGTGGGTGTTGGCGTCGATCCGGCCAACGACGAGCCGTGGGTCGCCGGCCGGCTCGACGTCACCGGCGATGGCGTGGGCGACCGCTGGCAGATGACTCGGTATGCCACCTCCGGAGCCGAAGCGGTGGGCTTCAACCCCGATCCCCCGGGCAAATACGTGGACATGGTTGGTGGCGGAGGCGTCAGTCTGGACCCGGCGGGTCAGCCGTGGCTGTGCGGCTCCTACGACGCGGACGGCGATGGCATCGCCGACCGGTTCCAGGCCGACCGTTTTAGCCCCGCGACAGGCGCTTCGACGGCGGGTTTCACCTTGAACGATGTGCCGTTCTATCGCGTGAGCCGGGCGGCCGGCTTGGATGCCGGCCATACGCCGAACTTCCCCTGGTTCATCGGCGAACTAGGCGGAGGCTCGTACCCCAGCCGCAAGCAGGCTGCAAAGTTCAACCCTGCTACCGGTGTGGCGGCGCTCGGTTTCCTGTTCGACGCCGCTTTCTCGTCGGCTGAGGGCATCGGTGGGCGCGACCCTCCCGGCGGTGGTAGTCCGAACGAACTACTCATCGTCGGTCCGACGGGCTTGGCCCGGTACTCGATCTACCGGCTGAACGCTGCGACCGGTGCCGTGTTCTCCAGTTTCCAGTTGCCGGCAGGTTTCCTGGATGGGCGCGGCGTCGGCCTCGACCCCGGCACAGGCCAGTGCTGGATCGTCGGACCCTTCGACTCGAACCAGGATGGCGCGCGGGACGAATTCACGGCCCGGCGCTACGACGCGGCCACGGGAAGCCAGGCGATGAGTCTGTCTCTCGAGACTGGCATCGTGGACGCCAGCGGCGTTGGGGTGGATGGCAGCGGCCGTCCCTGGCTCCTGGTCCTCGTGGACCAGGACGGTGATGGAGCCGGCGACCGCTGGGCGCTGCGGCGCTACAATCCTTCGACCGGGCAGGCGGATGCAGCCTTTCCCATCGACGCGAGGTATGTCGTCCCAAAACTCAGCCCCGTCGCCGTCCGCCCGCCAGCGGACCTGGACGGTGACGGGGATGTAGACGGCACGGACGTACTCCTCTTTGCGTCGTGCCTCTCCGGCGCGGGCATCCCACCGGTTCCGGATTGCGCAAACCGGGATTTCGATCAGGATTCGGACGTGGACCAGACGGATTTCAGTGTCCTCCAGCAATGCCTGAGCGGGGCATTCATCCTTGCCGATCCGGGGTGCACTCAGTGACCGGAGAAATCCATGTGAGTGGATCGCTCAGAGACCATTTCGAGCAGAGCGGATACGTCGCCCGCTTTCGGATCATGGGCGAATCCCACATGTTTTTTTACCGTCGGGAGTTCGACCGCCTCGAGCAAGAGGCGGGCAAACAGGCCAGTCAGACCGGTCTGATGAACCTTCACCATCGCCACCCGTGGATCTGGGAGCTTGTGACGCACTCGAACATCACCGACATGGTCGCCACCCTACGGGGCCCGGATTTATTGCTCTTGGGCACTCATTTCTTCTGTAAGCAGGCCGATTTTAGCGAACACTTTGTCGCCTGGCACCAGGACGTGACGTACTGGGGCCTGGAGCCACCCAAGGCGCTGACGGTCTGGCTGGCGATCGACGATGCCGACGTGGAGAACGGCTGCATGCGGGTGATTCCCGGCAGCCATCGCGGCCGGCTGCTGCCGCATGGCACGGCGGAAACCTCCGGCAATCTGCTGAGCGTCAATCAGGAGATACCGCGGCATCTGGTCGAGGAAAGCCGGGCGGTCGATCTTCCCCTCAAGTCGGGATGGGCGTCGATTCATGACGGCTTGGCCATACACGGCAGCAACCCGAATCGATCGAGCCGCCGGCGCTGCGGTTTGACCATCCGGTTCACCACGCCGGATGTCCGCCAGGTTTCGGACGTGCCTGGGATGGGCCGCTGGCGCCCCATCCTGGTGCACGGCCAGGACCGCTACGGCCACTTCGAGTTGAGCGCGCCTCCCGTGGCCGGGGCTGGGGGCATCTGCTCGGCGATGGCGCCCGGCCGTAGCGCTGATTCGGTGGAGATGATCCCAGGAGTGGATTTCTCGGTCTGTTCCTGACGGTCCCGGCGTGCGGGCCAAGCCGGTTTGCCTGGAGCATTCATCGACTATGGACGGACGTGAGCGATTCCTGATCGCGCTGGCCTGCGGCGAACCCGACCGCGTCCCGGTGTTCGAGCAACTGTACCACCAAGCATTGTACGAACACTGTCTGGGCCGAGCGCCGCAGTGGTACGACAACCTGGGGGCGGTGGGCCTGGCCGCACGCCTGAGGATCGATGCGACAGTCGCCGTGTACGATGGATATCCTGCTTTCGTCCCCGCCGGAACGCACAGTCGCTGGCAGAGTGAATGGGGCGTAACCTACGAACTGCAAGCGTGCGGCTGGCCAACTGGCTATCCGGTCGACTCATTCCCGTTCGACGAGGCTCGGATCCGAGACTGGACGCCCCCCGAGCTGGACGCAGCCCGACGCTTTCGAACCATCGCTGAGGCGGCGGAACTGGCCCACAGTGAAGGCCTTGCACTGGTGGCCGGCCTGCGAGGGCCCCTGGCGCTGGTTGTGTGGCACTTTCTGGGTATGCAAGATGTCATGATCGGGCTGACGGAACAGCCGACGGTGATTGAGCGGGCCGTTCAGCATTACCTCACGTTCCATGAGCCGGCCGCGGAGGCGCTCGCTGAAGCCGGGGCTGACGCCGTGTTCCTGACTGAAGACCTCGGCTCGAACACCGGGCCGTTGCTCAGCGTGGATATGTACCGGCGATTCTTTTTGGGAGCGCTGAATGCAGTGGTCGGGCGGCTGAGGGCCTGTGCGGTGCCGGTCATCCTGCATAGCGACGGGGATGTTCGCGCGTTCCTGCCTGACCTGTTGCAGAGCGGCATCTCGGCACTGCATCCCATCGAACGCCGGGCCCATATGAGTCTGAGTGAACTGAAGCGACGGTACGGCGGGCGGCTGGCTCTGTGCGGCAACGTGGATACCAAAGAGGTTCTGTCGCGGGGCACGCCCGAGCAGGTCCGA
>JACQVT010000706.1 GCA_016209665.1 Planctomycetota bacterium
AGGAAAGTCTGGAACTCCTGGCCCTTGAGGTACGGAACGACCTCTGAGAAGCTGAAGTCCAGCAGGGGGGCAATCGCCAGCGGGGCCGCGAAGCTGTACAGCCTGATCTGGTTCAAGCGCATACGTCGTCCTCCAGGTTCGACGGGCCAGATTCTAACATCGGCACGCGGCAAGTAAAGTCCGCAGTGGAACCGGCGCCCCCTGACACTGAATCGGCCGCCTTCACTTCTTCGTATCGAGATCGGAGTCGTCCAGATTGATGGCGGCGGTGTCATCCGACGCCGCCAGGGCCTCCAGCTCGCTGATGGGGTCCTCGTCGTCGTCGAGCAGGAAATCATCCGCCTCGGCGTCCACGCGGGTGTGAGCCTGAGCGGGCACCGGGCCGGCCTGGCCTGACCGCGATTCCAGTCGGGTCTGCACCGGCCGCACCTCCTTGGGCACCCCGTCGATCTGCACCGTGAAGACCACCGGCCCGATCACGATGTGGTCGCCCGGGTCCAGCTCCTGTTCGGTGATCCGCCGATTGTTGACGTAGGTGCCGTTCGAGCTGCCCAGGTCGCGCAGCGTGACCGCCTCCTCGTCGACCATCATCACCGCGTGCTGGCGAGAGACCTCGCCCAGCGGGATGCGAAGGTCGCACTCTTCCTTCCGGCCGATCACGGTCTTGCCGGGTTGGATGGGGAATTCCTTGCGGCTTCCGTCGTCCTTGAACATCACCAGGCAGACGTTCATGGGAGAATCAACCTCGCGTGGCCGCGCCGGTGCCGCCAAAAAGGGAGGGGACTGCTCAGTTCGCCGCCCGGTTCCGGACGCCCCGGGGACCCAGACGGCCCACACCCGACACCGACCACCCGATCATCCCCCGACCGGCCGGACTACTGGGGCGCGGCATCTACAGACCAGTCTAATTCGCCCCCATCCCGGTCGCAAGGGCGTGGCAGTCCGTCACGAACGATTCTCGGAACTGCCGCGGCCCACCCGTGTTCCCCGTCACGCGGTGTCGCCGGGTCCGTGACGGCCTGGGCGGCGATGCCGAAGTGATCATTTCAGAGCCCGGAGCGCCAGCGACGGGTAAACACGACCCACTCGCTTGCGCTCGGGGCTCTGACATACCTCGCCGATTTCGTCACGGACGCGGTGTCGCCATGTCGTCGCCAACGGCCTCCGCCGCCAACGGCCCAACGGCCTCGTCAGGTTGACAACCTCCTTGCCTATACTATACTAGCCGCTCTCAAGAGTCGCAGTCGGCGGCCGCGCCGACCGGCGGACTGTTGGGGTCGTAGCTCAATTGGTTAGAGCATCGGATTGTCGATCCGAAGGTTGCGGGTTCGAGCCCCGTCGACCTCGTGCTTGCCGGATAGGAGCTTAGGGCGGTTTTGGAGGACCGTCGGAACCGCCGGACTTGCGTCTTCCCTGTGAACGTCTGAAAGTGTGAACGCACAAACGTATGAACCGACCGGGCCGGGACGTTCATGCGTTCGCATTTTCACACGTTCACACGGGAGTTGGTCATGCGCCTAGCCTTCTCTTCCGTCGTCCTGGCCTTTGTCAGCGGGGGACTGGTCTTCGCCGACGAGCGTCCGAACGTCCTGCTGATTATCTCCGACGACCAGGGTTGGACCGATTTCGGCTTCATGGGCCACCCGGTCGTCAAAACGCCGAACCTCGATCGGCTGGCGTCGCAGGGGGTGGTGTTCCCCAACGCCTACGTGACCGCACCGCTGTGTCGGCCCAGCCTGTCGTCGATCATCAGCGGCCAATACGGGTTCGAGACGAAGATCTGCGGGAACGATCCGCCCAAGGACGTGCCGCGGAGCGAGCTTCATTCGTTCGTCAAGGCCCGGCCGACGATTCCGCGGCTGCTCGGTGAGGCCGGCTACCGAAGCCTTCAGACGGGCAAGTTCTGGGAGGGCGACTACGCCAACGCGGGGTTCACGCACGGCTCGACCGGCGAGCGGGACCGCCACGGCAGCAAGGCGAGCCTGGCGATCGGACGCGACGGCCTCAAGCCGATCTACGACTTCATCGAATCGAGCGGCGAGACGCCCTGGTTCGTCTGGTATGCCCCGATGATGCCGCACGAGCCGCACACACCGCCGGAACGCATCCTGAAGAAGTACACTGCCCCCGACCGGCCGGAGCGGCTGGCGAAATACTGGGCGATGTGCGAATGGTTTGATGAGACCTGCGGCGAGCTGCTCGACGACCTCGCGAAGCGCAAGGTCCTCGACGACACGCTGGTGGCGTTCGTCACCGACAACGGCTGGATCCAAGAGACGGGGCCGGTGAGGCGAGTCGTCGGTTGGTGTGCCGAGAAGAGTAAGCAGAGCCCGTACGACGGCGGGCTGCGGACGCCGGTCATCCTGCGCTGGCCCGGGCACGTCAAGCCCGAGCGGCGGACGGAGCTGGTTTCATCCATCGATCTGGCCCCGACGATCCTGCGGGCGTGCGGCGTCGAGCCGGCGCCGCCGATGCACGGCGTGAATCTGCTGGACGTGCCGGCCGGCAAGATCGACCTGAAGGACCGGCCGGTGTTCAGCGAGGTGTACGTGCATTCGGAAGTCGCGGTGAACGACCCGGCCGCCAACCTCCTGTACCGCGTCGTCCGCCAGGGCGAGTGGAAGCTGATCCAGCCCAAAACCGGCAAGCCCGAGCTGTATCACGTGTCGGAGGATCCGACCGAGGACCACAACCTGGCGGACGGCAACGCCGAACGAATCGAGCACCTGACGAGCCTGCTGGATTCCTGGTGGAAACCAAGAATGTAGTGGTTCGGGCGCCCCTGGTTCGGTTGTCGGAAACATCGTATAATGCTCTAGGGGTCGAGGGACAGGTTGACGGAGCTAGTGATGAGCCGTGTGGAAGCCGTTTACCGCCACGGAGTGTTCGAACCGTTGGAACCCGTGAATCTTCGCGAGGAAGAGCGGGTGCGGTTGAGGATCGAACCGGCCGGCGAGCAATGCACTCGATCCTGGCTGGACGAGGTGCGGGCTCTGCAAGCCGACGTCGTCCGGCGCCATGGTCCTCTTCCCGACAGTGCTTCTGACATCGGCGCGGACCGCGTGCGATGAGCGACGTGCTCGTCGACAGCAGCGTCGTCGCGAAGTGGATTCCATCCCCAGGACTCCCCTCACGAGGAACGGTAGACGTTCACCCGGTTTCCGGGTACGGTCGGCGATAAGCAGTATATGTGGCCTTCACACGGATTGAATCCAGCCACTAAGAGGCACAAAACGCACAAGATGAATTGATTCTTCTTATGTGCCTCTTGTGCTTTTTCGTGGCTATCGTCTTCAGATCAAGACACGGGAAGGGTTGCGGGCAATAGATGGTATCACTCCGGCGTCGGATTTGTGCGTTGGTCGTAGGTGTTTGTGTCGCCTGGTTCGCGGCGTCGGTCGTGGCGGACTGGCGGGAAGAGCTGGTTCGGCCGGGGCCGGAGTTCAGCCAGATGCCGTTCTGGTTCTGGAACGACCGGCTGAGCGAGGCGGAGATCGTGCGGCAGATGGCCGATTTCCGCGAGCACGGCGTGTACGGCTTCGTCATCCACGCCCGCATGGGACTCACCAGAGACATCCCCTACATGGGCCAGCGGTGGCTCGAGCTGGTCAAGACCGCGGTCGAGGAGGCGGCCGGCACGAACATGCGGGTGTGCCTGTACGACGAGGGGATGTATCCGTCGGGGTCGGCCCACGGCGAGGTGGTGCGGTCGAACCCGGAGTTCGCGGCCCAGGGCCTGGCCATGAGCCAGCAGGACGTGATCGGCCCGGCGGAACTGCCCTGCCCCGCCGTCAGCGAAGGCCAGCGGGTGGCAACGGCCGTTGCGGCGCTGAAAGGCAACAAGGACGAGATCGACGGCCACTCGCTGCGTCTCATCGAGGACCCATCCGCCAAGATCAAGCTCGACGCGGGAAAGTGGCGGATCATGACGTTTGCGTGCCTGCCGTCGGGCGGCCGCATCCGCGGCGTACACGAGGGCGAGGAGGACCGCGATCCCGGCGCCCCTGCCGCGGCCGACTTGCTCAACCCGGCGGCGATGCGAGCGTTCATCCGGTTTGCGTATGAGCCTTACTACGCGACGCTCAAGCCCCATTTTGGCCAGACGGTCATCGGCATGTTCACCGACGAGCCCAGCATGTTGGGCCGCGGCGGACGCCGGGACCTGCGACCATGGACGACCGGGCTGGTGG
>JACQVT010000681.1 GCA_016209665.1 Planctomycetota bacterium
CGATCCGCTCGCAGCCCCGGCGGGTGTTGATCTTGAGCGAAATGGCTGCGTCCGGGGGTACCTTCTCCATCCCGGGCAGGCAGCGCATGAGGTCGGGGACGTCCGCAAACTCAATGCCGGCGTACAAATCCTCCGTGTTCTCACGAAAGACGACGAGATCGATCCCCTCCCGGTAGTTCAGCGAGTTGCCCGGGTAGGCTTTGCACGGCCGCAGGCAGACGTACAGGTCCAGGAGTTGCCGCATCTGCACGATCGGGCTGCGGTAGGTCAGCCCCTTGCCGGCCAGGGACGCGTCGATTTCCTCAGCGGCCGCAGTCTTGGGTTTTGACGTAATCGCACCGAAGAGGGCGCAGTCCGTGTTACCGAGAAGCTCGATCGTGCGAGGGGGCAGGGCATCACCCTCTCGCCGCCAGAACTCCCAGCCGATATCGCCGGGAATGTACTCGGCATCAAGCCCGATGCGGTCGAGCACGATGCGCGCCGCCTTGAGTACCTCCCGGCCAATCCCATCGCCCGGCAACCACGCTATGCGATACTTGGGCATCGTCTGCTCTCCACACGCGCTGCTGGGGAGGAGCATCTTAGCATGGCGTTAATCCGCTGTCATCCGCAATTCCGGAGCAGAATAGACGGGGCAGCAAGCGGGTCCTGTTCACGAACAGCGGAGCGGAGGCGATCGAGGCGGCGACGAAACTGGCCCGCCACGCCACGGCTCGCAAGTGGATCATCGCGTTCTACGGAGCGTTCCACGGGCGGACGATGGGGGCCCTGTCGCTGACCGCATCGAAGGTGCGGCAGAAGGAGCGATTCGGTCCGCAGGTACCGATGGTGACCCACACGGACTACGGCAACGTTGACGGCATCGAGAACACCCTGTTCAGGAAGGAGGTCCCGCCGGATGAGGTGGCCGCCATCTTCGTGGAGCCGATCCAGGGCGAGGGCGGCTACATCGTTCCCCCGGACGACTTCCTCCCGCGGCTTCGCGAGCTTTGCGACCGGCACGGCATTCTGCTCGTCGTTGATGAGATCCAGACCGGGATGGGCCGCACGGGAAAGATGTTTGCCGTCGATCATTGGGGCGTGGTACCGGATATCCTATGGTCGTAAGTCTTTGTCGCATGTGGAGCGACGCGACCAGGCGCGACAGCCGCACACGCCGTGAGGCGACGCGCCCGACAGGATTCGAACCTGTGACCCCCGGTTTAGGAAACCGGTGCTCTATCCTGCTGAGCTACGGGCGCTGGGCACTGACGTTCCCGGCGGCGAGCCGCAGGAGTCCACTGCGGCGCCGCGCGGAACGGCGACGGGTCGATTGTACCCGATCGGTTGGGGCGAGGCCAAAGCGGCGTCAGGGGTGAAGCTCGGCGGGGAGGCGGGGCAGCCATCCGACCTGCACGACGCCGTACAGGCCGATCAGGATGGCTTCGGCGGCGTCGTGCCGCAGTGACGTGGGGCGGGCGGCGCCGGACCACTCGATGGCCCGCCGTGCCAGCGTGCCGGCGTGTCGCTTGGCCTGCGGACCGGTGCGATGTTTCAGCATTATACCGACGCAGGACCAACGAGCGGCCGCAGCCGACCATTGTTTCGGCGGCGATTATCGGCCGGGCAAAAAACCGCGGGCGTTCATCGAAGCTCGTCCCGGCAAATGAAATGTATATTCCTCGTGTTGCCGGGGCGGTCCAGAAGAACCGCCGAGGGGATGTGGGACACGACGCTGTTGACACCCCAGGCAGGTGGGGGAGTCGAAGCCGGGGACAATGGCAGACCAGACGTTGACCATCGAGGTGCCGGCCGACGACGGCGCGATCCAGCGTGCGTTCGAGGAACTCGACGCGCGGATGGACGCGTGGCTGTCGGTGATGCATCGGATCGAGCAGGTGCTGCGATCCGGCGTGGGCACGTGCGTGGCGGAGACCGTCGGCGATGCGGTGGCGGCCGCGGTCGCGTCCGCGGGCGAAGCCGTGGACGAGGTGGCGGTCGATTCGGCTTCGGACGAGCAGGCCGGTGC
>JACQVT010000682.1 GCA_016209665.1 Planctomycetota bacterium
CACCGGGACGGTCACTTCTACCCCCCTGGTGGCCGAGATCGTCGTCCAGGGGCTGAGCAATCAGAATATCGCCGATGGCGACATCACGCCAGGCAGCGCCGACGGCACGGACTTCGGCTCGGTCGTCCAGGGCGCGGCAGGACCGACGAGGACGTTCACCGTCCGCAACACCGGCACGGCCGCGCTGACCTTGGGGACGTTGACCCCTCCGGCGGGATTCATCGTTGCCGAGCCGCTGAACGCTTCCATCAGCGCCGGCAGCAGCGACAGCTTCAGCCTGCAGCTCTCAACGACAAACGCCGGCACGTTCACCGGAGACCTCAGCTTCTCGACCAATGACGCCGACGGCAGCGATGGGATCGAGAACCCCTTTAACTTCACGATCACCGGCACGGTCACTTCTACCCCCCTCGTAGCCGAGATCGTCGTCCAGGGGCTGAGCAATCAGAATATCGCCGACGGCGACGCCACGCCGGCCGGCGCCGATGGCACGGACTTCGGCTCGGTCGTCCAGGGCGCGGCAGGACCGACGCGGACGTTCACCGTCCGCAACACCGGCACGGCCGCGCTGGCACTGGGCACGGTGACCCCTCCGGCGGGATTTATCGTTGCCGAGCCGCTGAACGCTTCCATCAGCGCCGGCAGCAGCGACAACTTCAGCCTGCAGCTTTCAACGACAAACGCCGGCACGTTCACCGGTGACATCAGTTTCTCGACCAATGACGCCGATGGCGGTGACGGAATCGAGAATCCCTTCAACTTCACGATCACCGGGACGGTCACTTCTTCCGGTACGGTAGGGGACGATTACGAGCCGGATGATTCGGCGGCTCAGGCAACTACCATTGCCACCAACGGCACACCTCATACGCACAGCATCCACGTAGGTGACGATGTGGATTGGGTGAAGTTCACGTTATCTCAGACTTCAAACGTCACCATCGAGACTGACGGATCAAGCGGCGATACAGAGATCATCCTCTCCGGACCCGACAATCCTGCAACATTTATCGAGTACGACGATGACGACGGCAACGGCTCATTCTCTAGAATCTTCCGCAGTGGAGGCGACGCCCTAGCTCCGGGGACCTATTATGTGGCCGTCAATGAATATAATAATGACGACGCGATCCCGACCTACACGATTGCCGTCACCGCCTCGGCGATGCCTCCGGGCGCATGGTTGGCCATCGGCGACGGCCAGCCGGCCGGCACTGTCATCTATACCGAGCCGGATGGAACCGTGGTGACTTTAACGCTCAAAGGCGGATCGGCCAACTTGTACTTCGAGGGCAACGACTTGCTGGCGGTCATCAGCAACAAGAAGATCACCGTCACCGATACGGACCGAGACGGAAGAGCAAGACTTGTTACCCTCGAGATCTCAAACACCACGGCTTCCAGCTCGCTCTCTTTTACCACCAAGGAGCCCACGGGCCAGTCGGCCGACGCAATCGGGCTCTCCATCGAGACGATCACCGGCAGCTCGCCTTTGGGCAATTTGGCGGGGAAGGCCGTTGATCTGGTCGGCGAGGGCATCCACATGACCGGCGAGGGGTACATCGCGTCGATTCAACTTCGCAATCTCAAGAATGGCGCCGACATCCTCATGCCGGGAAAAGGGGCTCCAAAGGGAATCACTCTCAAGGCAGGCCGGATTGATGACGGCTCTCAAATGACCCTGGGTTCGGGCCTGGCGAGTCTGGCCGCCACGGAATGGCTCGGCGGCTCGCTGCAGTCCCCCTGGGCCACCAAGATCTCGGTGGCGGGCGACTTCGGGGCGGACCTGCTCCTGGACGGCACCGGCAACCCCAAGCAGACCCTGGGCAACCTGACGGTCAAGGGAAACGCCCGAAACGGGGCGTGGAGGATCAAGGGCCTCGTGGGGACGGTGGCCGTCACCGGACTGCTGGAGGAGATCGACCTGGAGGCGACAGGCACAATCAACGCGATAACGGCCGGAGGGGCGCGCAAGAGCCGCCTCTTCGCCGGGGTGAAGGATGGTGTGTCGGGCCTGCCGGCCTCGCTTGGCGACTTCGCCGATCCGGGGGTAGAGATCAAGAGCCTGACCCTCAAGGGGATTCTGGACGACACGCGGATCGCGGCCCCGGGGCTGGGGAAGGTGAGCCTCAAGGGAGTGGAGACGGACAACGGCAGGATCCAGCTCGGGATCGCCGCCGACCGGATCAAGTCTTACGCGCGCACGGGCATCCGCCCCCTGACGAACCTCAACACCGCGGGGGAGCCGGACAAGACAGGGGACTATGTGGTCCGGTTGCTGTAACCCTGGCCGCTCTTTGCC
>JACQVT010000711.1 GCA_016209665.1 Planctomycetota bacterium
AACAGTACCGTCCCCAACGTCAGCCAGGCCTGCCAGCTCAGCGTCAGCCAGACGTGCCAATCCATCCGGTCACTTCTCCACGACGGCGACGCGCCCGAGCAGCTCGTCGAGAGCCTTGGCTTTGCGGTGGACGAACAGGACGGTCGTCAACTCGTGCTGAGAGCTGTCGTCGCCGAAATAGAACACCAGCTTGCCCGAGCCCATCAGGCCGTACTCGACGATGTCCTCGATCACCAGCGTGAACCGGGCCTGGGCCGTCGGGTGCCGCTCCTGTTCGTGCATGAACCCCTGATGGATAATGATCTCGTTGTTCTCGACCTTCCAGTAGTTGAAGCGCGTGATCACCCACGCGATCCCCAGATTGATCAGCAGCACCAGGGCGAGCGTAAAGTAGAACGCCGAGTTCGCCCAGACGCGAAGGCTCAGCGCCCGCCCGAGGGTCGTCCAGACTTTGCCGTGCACGTGCTGGTTGAGCAGGAACAGGCCCAGGATCACGGCAATGATGAACAGGGCCACGATGATGAAGCCCCGCAGACTGAGGTCGTAGAGAAGCAAGGTCATGTTGATCGCGAGCACCAGAAGGAAGAACAGCCCGACGTAGTGCGCGCGGGTGAACTCGGCCGCCGGCGGCGGAGCCTCGGCGAAGAACAGGGCCATCAGCAGCCCGCAGATGACCGCCATGATCAGCGTCGGGACCATCATGATGATCTTGGGCCAGCTCCGCAGGATCACCGGCTCGGGGCCGCTCGCGGCTCGGCGTGCCGGGGATGCTGAGTTGGACGGCTTGGGTTCAGCGGCGGTCTCGGACATGGCTGTGATCTCCGTTCGCTCGTTAACTCCAGGTTCCGACCCGGCTTAAGTGTCGCCGCCGCCCCCGCCGCCGTCAAGTCTTCGTTAGTTCGCGCGAGCGGCAGACAGAGGCCGGTCGCATCTGAATCTGCGGATGGTCAGGTCTTGGGGGGCGGGCATCCTGCCCGCCGAGGCCTTCGACTCCAACCTCCGCATCCAGATCCGCCTCGATTCCTCCTGACCCTCAGCGCTGTCGACGCCTCTCGCCCCATCGCCCGCCGTTGCTCCTGCGACCGACCGCTCCGCACGTCTCCAGCCGGGATAAGCCCTGGTGCCGTCCGCCCTGCGCACCACTGGCCGCGCCCCGCCTCGTCCGTTGCCGCCCCCTCGCCTCCTGACGACCTATTCATCATCGCTGCGGCTCGCCGGGCGAACTTGTCCGATTGAGACGGCGTTCTTAGAATGTGCCCCTCACCGGTCGGTTGGTGTGGATGCTACGCGCGGTTGCGGCGATCGGATGACGCGGCGGGCGAGCACGCCGGTGAGGACGTGATTCCACCACCCCGACAGGGGAGATGACATGCGATCCCAGATTCATCGTTACCTGGTCTTGCCTACGCTCGTGTCGATCGTCACCGGCTTCGGGCTCGCGGCGGGCCTCGAGCCCGTGGCGTCTCAGCCCGCGCATCGTCAGTTGAGGGGTCGAGTCGAGAGCATCGACCCCGCCGCCCGCCAGATCACCATCCTCTGGCGGCATCCCCGCCAGCCTACCACCATGCCCCTGCCGGCCCGGCTCGCCGCGGACGTTCAGGTGGCGATCGACGGCAAGCCCACTGCTCTGGCGGACGTGAGGCCCGGTGACCTGGTTCACCTGACCGGCCGGGCGGGCCTGGTCGAGGGCAGGAACGCCTTCGTCGTGTCGCTGATCGAGGTGAGCCGCGCGACGGCCACCGCGTCCGCCCCGGCGTCGGCTCCCGCGCCCGCACTGGTCGCCGCTGACGTCCGGGTCGACACCATCCTTACCCAGCTCGAACGCCGCGGCGAGCAGATCAAGGATATCCAGGCCGAAATCTCCTTCACCAAGACCGACCAGGTGATCGAGGATAAGCAGGTGTTCAAGGGCATCCTGCGGTTCAAGGAGGAAAAGCCCAATCCACGTTTCTTCATCCGCTTCGACAAGTTCATCCAGGAGGGCGTCGAGCGCGAGAAGAAAGAGTGGCACGTGTTCGACGGCGAGTGGTACATCGAGGCCCGCGAGAAAACCAGCACCATCGTCAAGAGGCAGATCGTCCGCCCCGGCGAGCAGGTCAACGTGTTCCGCATCGGCCAGGGCCCGTTCCCGCTGCCCTTCGGCCAGAAGAAGGCGGACATCCTGCAGAACTTCGACGTCAAGCTGATCGATCCCCAGCCGACTGATCCGAAGAATACCGACCACCTGGAGTGCACGCCCAAGCCCGACACCGACATGGCCAA
>JACQVT010000685.1 GCA_016209665.1 Planctomycetota bacterium
CGGTGGTGCAGCGCGGCGTCCGCGTCGAGACGGTCTTCATCGGCGGCGGCACGCCCACCGTGCTGCCGACGCCGCTGCTCGAGCGTCTGTTGGGCCGCCTGCACGAAATCGGCCGCCACGACGGCTGCCTCGAGTTCACCGTCGAAGCCAACCCCGCCACCGTCGACGACGCCAAAGCCGTCACCCTCGCCGCCGGCGGCGTCACCCGCGTCTCGATGGGCGCTCAGTCGTTCGACCCCCGCGAATTGGCCGTCCTCGACCGCGAACACCGCCCCGCCGACGTGCCCGCCGGCATCGACACCCTCCGCCGCGCGGGCCTCACGCACTTTAATCTCGACCTCATCTTCGGCGTGCCCGGCCAGACGCTCGACCGTTGGCTGCATTCGCTGCGGGCGGCGATGGCCCTGGAGCCCGAGCACCTGTCCTGCTACGGCCTGACCTACGAGCCGGGAACGCCGCTCCGCAAACGCCTGCAACTCGGCCGCGTCTCGCGGATCGACGAGAACCTCGAGGCCGACATGTACCTCGCCACCATGGACGAACTGCACGCCGCCGGCTATCAGCAGTACGAGATCAGCAACTACGCCCGACCGGGCTGTGAGTGCCGCCACAACCTGCGCTACTGGCATAACCTGCCGGGCATCGGCATCGGCCCCTCCGCCGCCAGCTATGACCGGCACCGTCGCTGGCGCAACGTCCCCGACACCGCCGAGTACGTCCGCCGGTTGCAGGCCGGCGAGTCGGCTGTGATCGACCTCGAGGAACTGTCCCCTCTTGACCGCGCCGGCGAAACCGCCATGTTGAACCTGCGCCTTACCGAGGGCATCCGGCGCGACCGGTTCCTTCACACGACGGGCTTCGACCCGTTCGCCCTGTTCGCCGACGCGATCCGCATCCACGCCGCCGCCGGCCGACTCACCGTCGACAACGATCGAATCGCCCTCACCCGCGCCGGCTTCCTCGTCGGCGACGCCGTCACCGCCGATTTCCTATCCCCCTCGCTCGCGACGGCGGGCCCTGTTCGGGGGGCAGGCATCCTGCCCGCCTCAGAAGGGTACGAGGTGTCCCCCGCCAGCGAGATTCTCCGGGCGAACGCGCCCTCCATCCTCCACCAAGGACCACGGCCGCACCCGTCTCCTAACATCCCCAGAATCCGGCCTTGACAGGGATAGCCCCGTCCGGCTAATTATCTGCGGCAATAAAAGTTGGCGGCCAGGCGGTCCCGGCAGACCGCGCAAGGCCGCCAAGCCAATGCCGAAACGTGGCCACTCAAGGAGCCTGCAATGAACACCATGCAGATTATCTGCGTCATCCTGCTGATCGCCCTGATCATCTTCTATCTGTGGTATCGCAAGCGCCAGGCATGACCCTCGCGGCCGCCCCCGACACCGCCACGCCGAGTCGCAACCAGCCGGCCCATGCTGGCGCAGGGTATCAGCCGCGCCGCGATCAGCCCCCCGTGCCGGGAAAGTGCTGATCGATCGGTGATCGCGCCAGCTCAACCAGGAACGACGCAATCCGCCCGCAGCATAGGTCGAGATAGCGCCGGCCCTTCTCGGCCGCCGCCTGCGTGGGGTCGCCGACCGCACAGTGGTCGTTGACCTTCGCGAAGTCCCGGCTCGTCTGCACCCACCCTTGCCGCAGGGCCTCGAAACGCGGCGGACGCGCCTGGCCGTCGCCCGCCACCCCCGGCTCCACCAAGTCAGGGTACAGTGCCATCGCCACCGACGTCTCCATCTCGCCCGCATGGTCGTCCGGCAGCGCGAAGATGTCGTGGTAGCGGTCCTGCCCCACCAGCCACCAGTTACACAGGAAGACGAACACGTCCAGGTCCGCCTGGATCTGCCGGATCATCGGCTTGAAGTCGTTGCCCCCGTGCCCGTTGAGGATCACCACCTTGCGGATACCGTGCCGCCGCAGCGACACGATGACCTCCCGGACCATCGCATCCAGCGTGGCCTGCGACACGTGGATCGTCAGCGGATAGGCCAGCAGGTTGCAGTCCACGCCGAAGGGAATCGCCGGCAGACAAACGACCGATTCGCACTGCGGCCAGGCCAGTTCGCAGGCCGTCCGGGCCACGTAGGTCGTGTGCCGCCAATCCTGCCCCTCGGGCAGATGGCGGTTGTGAGCCTCGATCGCCCCCGTCGGCAGCACCGCCACCTCGTACCGGCGCTGCGATATCCGATGCAGGTTCGTCGCGGTCAGGTCCCATTCCTCGATCATTCGCGATGTGCTCCCTGTTCGTCCGCGGCACGTTCCAACCAGACGTCGGCCCAGTCGGCGTGGTCGGACGTGTAGACACCGTCGATCTGCTCCACAAGAGCCCCCTCCGTCCTGCTCTGCCGCCCCATGGATTCCGCCTTCACCAAGGCGAGCAGGGGCTTGGAGACCTTGGGATGATACCGCGGCGGCAACGGCAGCCCCGGCGTGCCGACCGCCGCTTGCACCGCGGGATCCACCGGCCCCGGAGCATCCAGCGTCCGCATGAGCCACGCCGAGACCGTGGTCCCCTCGTCGCGGACCTCGACCTCGGCCATCGCCCGGAATGGCCCCTGGGGCACGTCCACCATGAACCACGTCCACGTGTTCTGCCGGCCGGGCGGCTGAGCGGCGCTCCACCCGGACTCGGACGACACGACCGAGGCCGTTGCCGGCCGATCGTTGATGACCACCCGCGGCGGGTCCCTGGCTGCCGTCTTCGGAAACGATTCCACCAGCAGGCACAACCGCCATCCCGCGACGTCGGCCTCGCCCTCCGCCCGCGATCGCCAGATCAGCCGTCGCGCCGGCGACCGCACGGTGTAATCGTCGCCCAACGGCTGTGTCTCGGGCGACTTCACCGTCACCTCGACCAGGTTGGCGGCAAACCGGCCCACCCTCACCGTCCGCTCGGCGTCCGTCAGCGGGTCGGGCGTCGGCTCCAGCCCCGCTATCTGCCGCACCAGGCGGACCACCTTCGTCTCGTAGGGCCCCAGTCGCAGCTTGAGCGGATCGCCCCGCCGCAGACCGTCGGCCAGACACGCCGGGTAGGGATAGACCTGCACCGCCGCGTACTCGCCCTTCGCGTCCGCGTCCATGCCGATGGTGGCCTCGTCCAGAACGATGTCGAACCAATCCATCGCGATCCACGGGTTGCGCACGCAAAGGATGCCCTCCCCGTCGCGCCAGCGGGCATAGGCATACGTCTGCCGCGGCATCGACCTGAGATTCTTCACCGGAGCCGGGCCGTTCTTCCGCCACTCCGCCGGCCAGATGGTCTTCGTGCGGGCCAGCAGCGGCGCGTTTGCCCGAGTCCACGTCATCAACGCGGCCAGAAACGCGTAATCCTCGTCCGACATGAACCGCGGATGCAGGTACAAGCTGATGAACCCATGCCCGCGCAGCACCGTCGTCACCGCGTCGTCGTACAGGGGCTCCGGAGACTGATGGATAATGCCCAGCACTTCCTGGGCGGCGATCGGCACCGGCGTCACCGAGCCGTGGAGGTTGTAAAAGTCGCGGGAGGTGGTGTAGCTGTCGCGGTAAACCGGCGCCGGCACCGCCCCGTAGGGGGCATCGTCGCCGAACGGCCCGATCACCGAGTTCACGTACCGCAGCCACCACGGGCTGGCGTCAAACCCGAAGCACGTGGTCTCCATCCACAGATCGGGACTCGCCCGCCGCAGCGACTCGAACACGTCGAGCATTCCCGCGGCGATGGGTTCGCGCGACAGTTCACCCGGCAGATGGTGATGAGTCTTCTCGTTGCACTCGTGGAGATAGCCGTCGAATTTCAGTTGCCCCAGCCCGGCGTCCCGGGCGATCCCGCACAGTGCCGCCTTTGTGTCGCGCTGGTACTTGTTGTCCAGTGCCAGGCACGCGAACTGCGCCGGCGGCCGATCGGGCCGCGGCACCGACGTGATCTCATACCCCTGCGTCGCCGCCCACGCGTTGTCGAACGCCAGCGGCGAATAGCAGTTGCTCGGCGACCACCACAAACCCAGCCGCGACCCCTGCCCAGCCAGCGCGGCGCTCAGCGGAGCGAACCCGTTCGGAAACAGCCTGTCGCTGATCTTCCAGATGCCCTGCGGATCCGACCAGCCCAGGTCGATCGTGAACGTGTCGAACGACACGCCGTGCGGCCGATGGAGCTTTTCGTCGAACGTGCGGATCAGGCCCAGGATGTCCGCCTCGCCGAACGGCACCGGCGAGGTCCACCAACTGTTGTAGTTGAAGTGCACCCGATCGGTGAGCGGTCGAAACGACGCCACGTACCGCTCGAACCCCTCGCGGACGCGGCCCTCGGCA
>JACQVT010000686.1 GCA_016209665.1 Planctomycetota bacterium
CAGCGGCGCATGGTCTGGAGCCTCGAAATCAGGAACTGGAAACTAGAGCAGACACATATGTGCGATCACCGCGTTGTTAAGAACGCCAGCGTGGGCACCTCGCCCAGCAGCCAGGCCGCCACCAGCCGGGCGTGCAGCATCAGCATCCGCCGGTAGCTCAGCCGGTACTCGAACACCGGGTGCGTGACCTCGGTGTCCATCCGTCGTCCGTAGGCCGAGAAGAACGCCTTTCGCCCCGCGTCCGTCAGGGCACACCCCGCCGCCGTGTCTATGAAGTGCCCTTCCGTCAACTCGCCCCGATTGAACGCCGCCACTGCCACCGAGTCGGCGATCAGCGGGCGGAACGGCTCCATCAGGTCCAGCGCCAACGCCGGCCGACCCGGCCGCGTCGCGTGCAGCGCCCCCAGCGTCGGCTCCAGACTCGCCAGCCGGCACGCCGCCGTGCACTCGTTCGTCAGCATCGAGTACCCGAACGACAGCACCGCGTTGATCGGGTCGGGCGGCGGCCGACGCTGCCGCCCGTTGGCGTCAAAGCGGGCCGCGATGTCGACGGCGCCCTCCTTGAACATCCCCGCGAAGTGTCTGAAGTAGATGGCCGCCGCGTTCCCTTCGTGCCCACGCAGCACGTCCATGGTCCCCGCCCGCCCGGCGGCGGCGAGGCATTCCGCCAGATCGCCCGCCACCCGCGCGGGCAGATCCACGTGGTTCCGCATCAGCAGCGTGCGCTGGTTGGCGATCTTCGCCACCGTGACCGCCCGGGCCAGTTCTAGGACCTTGTCCGCCTGGTCCAGCACGCGAACCTGTGCGGCCCGGACCGCCGCGCTCGTCGGCCCCAGCGGGTCCATCATCGCCACCAGACGCCCCGCGCTGGACAGGAAGGCCACCGGCACTTCCTGGTCCGCGAAGACTCCCAGTGCCTGCGTCGAGACCTGCACGCCGCCCAGCACCGCCAGCGATTCAACGCTGGCCAGCGGCATATCACGGACCAGTTCGCCATCTTTGTCGGTGACCCGCACCGACTGGCCGCGTACGCCCACGCGCACGCCCTCGCGCTGAAGCACCACGTGAATGCCGTCGTCCCGCGGCGGCCAGAGCCGGCGAGGCGTGAATGGCTCATCGGCGACACCACCGCCGGACGCAGCCGCCATGAGGCGCTGTTGGTTGATCTCGTCCGGCAGGCAGATCGGTTGAAGCGAGCAGCGTGGACATTTGGGGTCGTTCGCCAGCGGCGGCGGACGCGGACCCTGCGCCGCCTGACGCGCCGCCTCCAACTCCGCCAGCGCGTCGCGCCGCAAACAGTCGTCCACGGGGATGCGCAGCCGCGACCGCTCCGCGGCGTAGTAGATGACAGCCTCGGGCACGGTGTATCCGGCCTCTTCGAGCAGTAGTGCCTGCAGGCCGACCTGCACGCGGTCCGTGGGCCACGGTTCAGGGGCCGGCCCCGCTTGAACCTCTTCCATCATGTCGTCGGCCGGCTCAACGACTTGGCCGGATCGCCGGGGCCGTCCCTTGCGGTACTCCACCGGCACCGCTCGGGTTCCTTCGATTTCTGCCAGGTCGAGCGTCGCCGTCAACCCCAAGCGCTCGCACGTAAGGGCCAGGCTCCGCACGCAACGTGGCCGATCAGGATCGTTTTCGCCTTCTTTGAGCTTCTCGACGGCCTTGCGGCCCGCCTTCCTGCCCGACGGATTCACCTCGGGGCCGACTGCGCTCGGGCGGTCCACCCGTCGATGGATGCCCACCCCCTGTTCTGTGTCCGCGCTGGGCAGGAAGACGCCCTCGACCGTCATGTAATAGAACAACCGAGGGCAATAGGCGTGCTCGGCAACTCCGCGGGCTGGCCAGACCTCAGGCTCCACACATTTTTCATCGGTCTGTGTCTGAGTCTTGATAAGGCCACGAACGCAACCCGCCGGGCGCCCCGATCAGGCAGGTTTTTATCCACCCTTCCCCGCCGCAAGCGAATTCCCGCCTCAGCCTGCCACCGACCGGGCGGAACCGGGGTTCGGGACTCGGGAATCGGCAATCGGGCGTAGGGAATCGGGCGTCGCTGCCCATGCAATCCAAAATCCAAAATCCAAAATCGCAAATCCCCAATCCCCAATCGCCCTCCCCGCTTCTCCCTTCTCACGGCCTCCGGCCGGTCTCACTTCTCACTTCGCACTTCCCCCCTTACTCTGTCTCCAC